>JAGPGE010000455.1 GCA_018056145.1 Armatimonadota bacterium | reverse complement strand
GCAAGCGTATTCCTCAATGAGTATCCGCGGTAATTGCATGCTGGCAGCCCTCGTTCCCTGCTGGGGGGAGTGGAGCCTTGCGCCTGCTCTGGCTCGCCGTCCTGTGTGGGGCCGTCCTTGCCGCGCCCCCGGTCTGGGCGCAGGCGCCCCAGTGCGTTGCCGCAGTCGGTGTTGGTGGTGCTGCGCGCGAGGGCCAATGGACGCCCATCACCTTCCAGTTCGCCACCAACAAGGGCCCATCCACCACCGCAGAGATCACCCTCGTCGCCAACGCACCCAGCAGCTCAGGTTCTGAGGGACCCGGGCGCGTGGTCTACAGCGCCGAAGTCGAGCTTCCCCGTGATTCGTCCAAGTCCGAGACCATCTTCGCCCGCTTCGGGGCCTTTGACAAGGCCGTCGTGCGCTACTCGGGGGGCCGCCCTTTCGAAGTCCCGACTCTCGCGAAGGAAGTCGGCCACAATGACCTGCTAGTTGCCGTCGTGGGCGGTGAACCGGGACTGCTGCGGTTCCTGCAGGGGCAGCCGGTTCTCACCAGCAACCGCGCCCGGTTCGGCCAACTTGTGATCGCGGGCAACGTGAGAGGCCCCAGTGCCGGCACGATCCACGTCGCGCAGGTCATGTCTCCCAGTGCGCCCCGGCACTGGCTGGGGTGGGAGAGCGCGGATGTGGTGGTCCTGGCCGACGACGGCAGGTCCCCGGCCGACCCTGCCACCATAAGCGCCCTTCTGCAATGGGTGCGATCCGGCGGCGTGCTGTTCGTCCCTGGGGGAATGAAGGCGCTGCTCCACGCATCCGGCGCCGTCGGGCCCTACCTGCCGTACGCGCTGAACGGAACCACGGACGCGGGCAACATCGAGTCCCTTGCGCGGTGGGTGGACAAGCGCCCGCCGGAATCCGTGGGTCTGCTGGCCGAAGGAGCCCTGGCGCCCGGCGCTCTCGGCATTCCCGCGACTTCCGCCGACCCAATGATCGCCGCTCGTCCACTGGGCGCGGGTCGCATCGTGATGTCCCGCTTCGACCCCTTCGCCGATCCGGTCAAGGGCTGGTCCGGCACGGGCGATCTGCTCAGCCGCGTATTTGCCGAGAGCGCCGCTGCCTGCTGCCAGCCCGGTGCGGTTGCACAGTACCCCGAGTACATGTCCCAGGTCTCCCTGGAGCTTGCTCCCGCCGAGATCGCAAAGCACACGCCGGAGGCCCGGCTGCCCTCGATCTGGCTGGTGGTGGGGTTCCTGGTGGTGTACGTGCTCTGCCTGTCGCCGGCCAATTACCTGCTCCTGAAGCGCATCGATCGCCGGGAACTGGCCTGGCTCACGACCCCGGCGATCGTGGCGGTTTTCACCGTGGGCGCGTATGGGATCGGCTACGGCATCCGCGGCGGCACGATCATCCTCAACCGGGTCAGCATCGTGGACTGCGCCCCCGGGCAGGGACTGGCGAGGGCAAGGGCGTACATCGGCCTGTTCTCGCCCACCCGCAGGTCCTACGACATCAGCATTCCCGAACGCGCCGCGAATGACGTGAGCGACCCTTCAGTGCCGTCGCGGCTTGAGGTCCTGTGCCAGGCCCAGCCCCTGCTGTCGGACGTGTCCATGAACATGTGGTCCACCCGTGCTTTCAGCGTGGAAACGCTGGCAGATCTGGGCAAGGGGCTGAATGGGGTCATCGAATACGACGGCAGAGAGTTGTCGGCGACGGTGCGGAACAACACCGGAAAGCCGCTCCGCCGGGTTACGCTTCTGGGCGCGGGCGGCCAGAGCGCCCAGGCTGATCTTGCGCCGGGCGCGGATAAGAAGCTGACCTGCACTCCGGCCACTGCCCCCGCGAGTTCGCCCGGTTACAGCCCCCCGAGACCCGACGCGAAGCTCGACGAGCTGCTCTTCGACGGCCTGCTCCTGGGCCAGCGGGAGTTCGGGTCCAGGTTCGGCTACTACGGCCCGCCAGGAATGGGTGGTTCTGCGGGCATGCGCTGGCCCTGCGTTGCGGCGATCTGTGATGCGCCGCTCATCGACGCCAAGCTCCGGAAGGTCTCGCCGCGCACACAGGACTGCAATCTGCTCCTCGCGAAGCTCCCTGTAAGGCTCAAACAAGACGCGTCGGTGGACGTGCCCTACTGGCTGGTGCGGCAGGAGTGCATCCAGGCGCAGGGCGACGTGGAAACCGGGCAGGCGAAGGTGGGCGGGATCATGCCCCACCCCAACGCTTCCGGCCAGGCGATCAGCCTGATCAGCGGGCAGGCGACGCTCCAGTTCCGGGTGCCCGTGGGTCCGAAAGGCCAGCGCGTCGACTTCCTGCGATTCGCCCACCACACCATCTTCAACGAGTCGCAGGTCGGTCTGCCGCCTGCCACCGCGCGGGGCGAGTGGTGCCGGGCATGGAACCATGTGAAGGGCGCCTGGGAGCCGGGGACCAACTGCGCTAATGTGAGCATAGACAAGATGAACCGTACCAACTTTGTCTTCCGCAGGCCCGAGGAGTTCATCTCACCCGACGGCCGGGTGATCGTGGAGCTTTCCACGCCTCGCGGGCAGCAGATGCAGTTCGAAAACCTGCGGCTTGCCGCGAAGCTGAGCACACGATAGGAGCGCACATCCCTGCAGGGGAAGTCACCACGATGATCCAGGTCAACGGGCTCACCAAGCGCTTCGGCGGGCTGACCGCGGTGAACGACCTGACGTTTTCGGTGGAACGCGGCGACGCCCTGGGGTTCATCGGGCCCAACGGGGCGGGGAAGACCACCACGATCCGCATGCTGGCAACGCTCCTGCGGCCCGACAGCGGCACGGCGCTCATCAACGGCCACGACGTGCTCAAGGAGCCGGAGAAGGTCCGCGCCTGCGTGGGTTACATGCCCGACTTCTTCGGCGTGTACGATGACATGAAAGTCAGCGAGTACCTGGACTTCTTCGCCGCCGCGTACCGTGTGCCGCCTAGTGACCGGCCGGGGCTGATCGACGATGTGCTGCAGCTCACCGACCTCACCGCCAAGCGCAATGAGTATGTGGACGCCCTCTCGCGTGGCATGAAGCAGCGCCTGTGTCTCGCGAAGACTCTCGTGCATGACCCCGAGGTGCTGCTCCTGGACGAGCCTGCCTCCGGTCTCGACCCTCGGGCGCGCATTGAGATCAGGGAGCTTCTCAAGGAACTCTGCGCCATGGAGAAGACGATCCTGATCTCCTCCCACATCCTGACCGAACTCGCCGACCTGTGCAACAAGGTGGTCATCATCGAGCAGGGCAAGCTCGTATATGCGGGGTCGCCGAAGGAAGTCGCGGCGCAACTCGAAGGCGGCCGGCGAATCGTGGTGAAGGTTCAGGAGCGGTCCGATGAGGCGTGCAGTATTCTGGCGAAGTGCGAGAACGTGGTGAGTTCGGAAATCGTGGAGGGGGCGATCCACGCGGTCTATACGGGCGACCCCTCAGCGCAGCACGAGCTTCTCCTGGCCCTGGTGAACGGCGGGTTCGTGGTCCAGTCCTTCAGCGAGCAGGAAGTCAATCTGGAGGAGGTCTACATGCGGCTGACCCGGGGGATCGTGTCGTGAGAGAGGGGGCGAACACCGACTGATGTTCACCAATCTCGGTTGGGCAATCCTGCAGCGGATGGGGTTCAACATCTGCGTGGGCACCCACGAACTCCGCACGCGGATGCGGGGTGCGCGCCCTTTCTGGCTGCTCCTGGGGTACGCGCTAGTGGCGTCGGCGTCGGTGCTGATCACCTATCTCATCATGAATGAGACCGGAAGCTACAGTTACGGAGTGGCCCCGGACAGCGCCGAGATCGGCCGCATGAGCTTCACGGTCCTGGCCTATGTGCAGCTTGTGCTCATGGCCCTGCTCCTGCCCGGCCTGTCGGCGGGCGCGGTGACCCTTGAGCGCGAGAAGCGTACCCTGGAGATGCTGCGCGCCACGCTGCTGACTTCCTTCGACATCATCACCGGGAAGATGATCGTTACCCTGGGTTTCGTGATCCTGCTGCTGATTTCGTCCCTGCCGGTGGCCGCCTGGAGCCTGATGCTGGGCGGCATCCAGCCGATGGACCTGTTGTATGTCTACACCTATCTCTTCTCCGCCGGGGCGCTGCTTTCGGCCATCGGTTACTTCACCGCGGTCAGTGTGAAGCGCATGGTGGGAGCGGTGATGTCGGCGTACGGCGTGATCTTCCTCGTGCTGGCGGCGCTGCCGGTTCTGTGGTTCATCGTGACGGAGGCCACCCGTTACAGTAGCTACTCGTCGGGCGGCGCACCGCACGTGAGTGCTCCCGTGGCCTTCACCCTGACCGTGGTCCCGCTCATCATCCTGGGCGCTCTCGCGGGGCTGATCGTGCGCTGGTTGCTGTCGCTGAAACAGTCCTGGCGGGGCAGTTCGACGGTCACGCTGTTCTCGCTGCTCGTTGGCTTCGCCGCGTGCGCTGTGGGGGCGATCTACGTGCTGGAGCCGGTTGCCGGGTTCCTGATCACCATGGCGCCAGAGACGCCCATGCTGCTGCACCCGGCCATGCTCCTTGCGGCGCTTATCTTCTCCGACATCGCCCGAGAGGCCCTGAGCGCCCTGACCACCGCCCATCCGGGTCTCGATCCGCAGCCGTATCTATGGGGCATCGGGTCATCCGCGGCGCTGCTCGTGGCGCTGGGTCTGTGGGCATTGACCATACGCATCTTCGACCGCCAGACGAGTTAGCCTACCCATTCGAGGCCCGAATATGTTGCTCCAGCTGTTGACGCGACATGAGGTTTGGCTCACGAACCACGGGTTCAACCCGTGTGTGGCTGTGCGCGAGCTGCGGTCGCGGCAGCGCATCGCCTGGACCCGCTGGCTCATCGGCATCGGCGCGGTTGCGGCGGGTGTCGGTCCGGTCCCCATGCTGGTGAGCGTTACCGCGGAACGGGTCGCGGGGAACGCGCAGGATTATCTCAGCCCTATGAGCTACATGCTCCTGACCTCGGGCGCGGCATCGCTGCTCACGCTCCTGCTGGTGATCCCTTCGGCGCTGGGCATCGTGACTGAGCACGAGAAGCGCACGCTGGAGCATGTTCGCGCCACGCCGCTGACCTCCGGCGAGGTGGTCACCGGGAAGATCATCGCCACCGTGGATGCGGGCCTGGTGCTCCTGTGCATCCTGATCCCGCTCCAGTTCTGGGCGATGCTCCTCGGGGGACCCACCTTTGGGGAGTGGCTGGGGATTGTGGTGCTGCTGGTCGCCCTGGTTGTGTGGGCATCGTGCCTGGGCACAGCGATCTCGGTGGTCTCACTGAACACCGTATCGGCGGTGGTCCGCGCCTTCGTGATCCTCGGCCTGCTGCGTGTGGTGCCCTACCTGACCATGGT
>JAGPGE010000454.1 GCA_018056145.1 Armatimonadota bacterium | reverse complement strand
CATTTCGCGGACTCGGCGCTCAATGCCTTCCAGCATTTCATCGGTATCCTGAACCGGTTCGATAAGGGCGGATCGCACGCCCCAGTACAGAGCGCACCGCCGCGCGGTTCCTGGAAGCGGGGTGGCGGCGAGCACCGGCACCCTCGGGCGGCATTGGGACGCGAGCCGCGCACTGGAACCGGACTGGGTGAAGGCCACGATTGCCTTGGTATCCAGATTCTCGGCCACCTGCGCCGCCGCCCGGCTCAGGGCGTCGGCGAAACTCAACGGTTCGCCTGACGTCCGGGCCAGCCGCAGGTGGGGACCCAGGAACAGCTCCTCCTCGGCCGACTGGGCGATCCGCCGCATCATCGCCACCGATTCCACCGGGTACTCGCCCACCGCGGTTTCCCCGGACAGCATCACGGCGTCGGTGCCGTCCAGGATCGCGTTGGCCACGTCGGATGCTTCCGCGCGCGTCGGGCGCGGGTGCTCGCGCATGGAATCGAGCATCTGCGTGGCGGTGATTACCGGCTTCCGGCGCCGGGCGCACTCGCGAATGATGCGCTTCTGGATCATCGGCACTTTCTCGGGCGACAGTTCCACACCCAGGTCGCCGCGGGCTACCATGATTGCGTCGGCCGCCTCGATGATGGCCTCCAGTTCATCGATGGCCTCGGGTTTCTCCAGCTTGGCGATCACCGGAACATCGCTTCC
The DNA here is from genome assembly GCA_018056145.1 of Armatimonadota bacterium. Classification (GTDB taxonomy): domain Bacteria; phylum Armatimonadota; class Zipacnadia; order Zipacnadales; family JABUFB01; genus JABUFB01. The sequence goes on along the minus strand of JAGPGE010000454.1, from coordinate 4,627 downwards.
CAGGGCCGCAATGGCATCCCGCGCCACGCCCACATCCACCGCCGACCGCACAAAGCTGACCGCGATGTAGTCCACGCCCAGTCCCACGGCGAACTCAAGGTCGGCGCGGTCCTTGGAAGTGAGGGCTGGGCTGCTCACGCGCACTCCCGGCAGATTGATCCCCTTGTGCTGTCCCAGCAATCCGCCTACCACGACTTCGCAGATGACTTCGGTGTCGCGGGCTTCGCAGACCCGCAGTTCAAGCAGGCCGTCGTCCATGAGGATTCTGTCGCCGGGCTGTACGTCTTCGGGCAGCGCCTTGTACGTCGTGCTCACGCGGCAGGCGTCGCCGGCGAGTTCCTCGGTGGTGATCGTCAGTTTCCGCCCGCTCTCCAGCATCACCGGACCGCCGCCTTCGAGCAGCCCGGTACGGATCTTCGGTCCCTGCAGATCAGCGATGACGCCCAGGAAACGCCCGGTCTCCTGCTCGATGGCGCGGACCCGCCGGAAAACCTCCTCGTGGGTCTCGTGGGTGCCGTGGGAGAAATTGAGGCGCAGCAGGTCAGCCCCCGCATGCACGAGATCGCGCAGGACGGTCTCGCCACTGCTGGCCGGTCCGATGGTGGCGATGATCTTGGTGGGGTTTTCGATACTCAGGATAGGGGCGGGCTGGCGGTCCAAGAACGGCCTCCGGGGCATCGTAGTGTGGTTTGCAACCCAAGAATCCCTGTGCTATAATGCGTGCGCTCTCAGGGGCCCTATTAGCCTACAGAAGCCCTTCGGGAAAGTCAACGCGCGCCATGCCGGCATTTGCCGGGCCCGGCGCCGCGGAGGTTCGCCCAAATGCCAGGTGAGATCGACCTCAAGGCGCTGTGGAAAGACGTAGACATGGCCGTCCGCCGTCTGCCCGGTACCACGCGGACCCTCTGGGAAGCCGTGGAGGCCGCGGTGCCTCTGGTCATCGAGGGCGACACGCTGATCCTCGGCTTTGACCCCAAGGACATGCGCCACGCGAGCTATGTTGAGACCCGCGTGAACAAGTCCCAGGTGCAGCAGGTGCTCCAGGCGAAGACCGGCAAGCGCCTGGATATCCGCTGCATTGAGGGCGCAACCGTTGACGCCTGGGAGCGCACCAAGGAACGCGAGGCCCAGCGCGAACGGGCGACACAGGAGGCACTTGAGCAGCAGAGAGCCCACACCGCCAGCACCCGCGGCTGGGCCCAGCTCAACGCCGATCTGCAGGCGCTCTTTGCCAGCACCGAGGCCCGGCGCTACGCCACCTCCCAGGCCCAGCTTTTCGTGAAGGCACTGCCCATGGTCTATGAGACCGAGATCCGAGTGCGCCAGCAAGACCCGGAGGCCGAGCATGATGCCATCATCGGCCTCAACCGCGCCTTCGACCGAATCGCCACCGTCTGCGATCTCCCGGCCACTCAGGTGGCCCTGGAATACATGCGCTACAAGGCGGCCCGGAAGGGCAAGTAACCCGGCGCGACGCAGCCTGATTGCCCCGACCGGCCTGTGCGCCGGTCGGTTCTGCTTCCGGCGGCCTGATTCCCTCACGCGGACAGGGAGCTTCCGAGCCATGCAGACCCACTTCGCCACCATCCCCATCAATTACACAGGCAGGGAACTGCGCTCCCACTGGCTACTGGATACCCTCGGCCTGCGCGGGGATGCGTGCGCCGGATTCCGCGGGCCCTGCCGCGTGGAACTGTCCGAGATGGTGGACAAGGCTGACGTGGCCCGCGGCGTGGGCATTGAGGCCCGGGAGATGCTCCACTTCCTCTGCGAGTTCTTCGACCCTGACCTGCCGAAAACGATCCTGCGCCAGCGCCTCCTCGTCGCCATCGCCGCCGAACAGCTGGCCGGGGTCACCGGTCTGCGCAGAAACGGCGACGACCTGTACGTGGGCGAGCGCAAGCTCTCGGTCTCAATCGCCACCGTCTCCCCGGTCTCCAGCCTGATCCACTTCGCGCTCAATATCGACCCCACTGGCGCCCCGGTTCCGGCGGTGGGTCTTGCCGAACTCGGTGTTGAGCCGGAACAGTTCGCCCGGCGATTGATGACGGCTTTCGCGGAGGAACTCGAGAGCATCGACGCCGCCCGCTGCAAAGTGAGGCCGGTGCCGTGACCCCCGCGCCGCTGGCCGAGATTTTCGCGTCCTTCCAGGGAGAGGGCCCGCTGGTCGGCGCTCGCCAGGTTTTCGTACGCCTGCGCGGCTGTGATCTGACCTGCGTCTACTGCGACACCCCGGCGGCGCGGGACTTGGCCGGCGCCTGCCGCGTTCAGTCGGAGCCGGGCGCCGATGCGTGGCTGGAGATCCAGAGCCCGGCCACCGCGGACGAAGTCGCCGCTCACGTCCGCCGTCTTGCCGAGCCTGCGGAGCACACCCATTCCGTGGCGATCACCGGCGGCGAGCCCCTCTTGTACCCGCGGTTCGTCTCGGAGCTTGCGCGAGAACTGCGCGCGGCGGGCCTGCCAGTGTGGCTGGAATCCGCGGGGCACCTTCCAGACGCGCTCGGGGCCGTCGTGGACGAACTGGATTTCGTCTCGCTGGACTACAAGCTCCCGTCCACGCTCCGGCATCCTGTGCCGGAAGAACTCTTCGTGCGCAGTGCGAAGATCGCCGGCGACAAGTGCGTCGCGGTGAAAGCCGTCGTACTCGAGTCCACCCCTGACCGGGAACTCCAACGCGCCGCGGTCTTGCTCAAGGAAGAGGGCTTTCGCGCGCCGCTGGTGCTCCAGCCCGCAACCCCCATGGACGCGGACCGCGCGGCGCCCACGGAAGAGAAGCTGCACCGCCTGTATGAGATCGCCCGGCGGCGCCTGTCGGATGTGCGCGTCATCCCCCAGTGCCACCGGGTCATGGGAGTTCGCTGATGCCGCGCGTGGTCGGGTTCACGACGACGATCCCGGTGGAGATCCTCCTGGCCGCGGACATCGTGCCGGTGGACCTCAACAACATCTTCATCTCCGACCCTGACAGCGCCGGCCTGGTCGCGTCCGCGGAACGCGAAGGCTACCCGCGCAATACCTGCGCATGGATCAAAGGCATTTACGCCACCACGCTTGCGCGGGGCATGCACGAGATCATCGCAGTGACCCAGGGCGACTGCAGCCAGACTCACGCCATGATGGAGACCCTCCAGGTCCGCGGCGTGCGGGTATTCCCCTTCGCGTATCCCTCGGAGCGCAACCGGGAACTGCTGGCCGGGCAGATGGCGCGGATGGCCGAGCACTTCGGCACGACCCTTCAGCAGGCCGAGACGGTGCGCCGCCAACTGGAGCCCCTGCGGCGACAACTCGCGGAGCTCGACCGTCTCACCTGGCAGGAAGGTGTGGTGTCGGGTTTCGAGAACCATTACACCCTGGTGAGCGCCACGGATTTTCGCTCGGACGTGAAGGGCTTCGCAACACAGGTGGCGAACCTGCTGAGCGAAGCACGCCTGAGAACGCCCGGAAAGCCCCGCCTGCGCATCGGGGTGATCGGTGTCCCGCCGATCATCAGCGACTTCTACCCGGTGCTGGAGGGCCTGGGCGTGCAGGTGGTGTACAATGAAATGCAGCGCCAGTTCTCCATGTGTCAGTGCGAGGACTGCGATCTGGTCGAGCAGTACCTGAGGTACACCTACCCGTACGATGTGTTCGGGCGAATCGAAGACATCAACCGCGAGATCGAGCGCCGCAACATCGACGGCATCGTGCATTACACGCAGACCTTCTGCTTCCGGCAGATCCAGGGTCTGCTTCTGAAGCAGCGTTTGACCGTGCCGGTCCTGGAGATCGAGGGCGACCGCCCGGGACCGGCGAATGCGCAGAACCGGTTGCGCCTGGAAGCTTTCGCGGAGACGCTGGAAGGCCGGGCGCGCCGAAGCCGCAAGTGAATACACCCGGCGCTTCCCTAGGACGCGCCCGCTTCGAACCCGGAGCCGAAAGGGTCCGGGGAACGGGGCAGGAGAGGTGAACAGTATGGACCGGAAGAGACGCACAATGGTTCTTCTGGGCGCGGCATTGCTGATCTGGGGATGTTTCCCCGCCGCTGCCCAGGATGCCGCGGGGGAGTTCCGCGGCACCGTCGTCCTGCGTAGTGGTGAAACCCTGTCGGGTGTCATCAAGCTGGCCGAGTTCGGCGTTGTGTTGGGCTCGGGCGTGGGCTCCCTGCGCCAGGAGTACGGATCCCTGAGACTGACCACGGCAGAGGGCGACGTGACCATCCCGGCCCGGGATATCAACATTGTGGATGCTGACTGGGCGAACCAAGGCACGGAAGACCAGCCAAAATGGGTCATCGAGCGCATCACGGTAACCCGTAATGACGGGTCGAAGATCGAAGGCACGCCCACCTGGCTCCTGCACTGCAGCACCGCAAGCGTGGAACTGGAGAATCGCCAGACCAAGCGTGTCCACGCCTTCCCCCTCGCGCAGAAGGACTTCACTCCCGACTCCTTCATCAAGCGCATCGTGATCGGTGAAGCTCCGGCTGAAGCGCCCGCCGCTCCGGCTGAAGCGCCCGCGGCTCCGGCTGAAGCACCCGCCGCTCCGGCTGAAGCGCCCGCGGCTCCGGCTGAAGCGCCCGCCGCCCCGGCTGAAGCACCCGCCGCTCCGGCTGAAGCACCCGCCGCTCCGGCTGAAGCACCCGCCGCTC
>JAGPGE010000453.1 GCA_018056145.1 Armatimonadota bacterium | reverse complement strand
TGGCCGGAATCGTGGAGTTCTTGTTCCCCGGCACCGATTTCTTCCGCCGCGGAGCGCCCTTGTTCCGCGTCTATGACCCGGGTGTCCTCGCCGACCTGACCGCCGCCGAGAGTGCAATGCGCAACTACGAAGTGCGCCCGCTGGTGATCGCGCGGACTTCCCGGGCCGGACAGGCCGCGATTCGCGGGGATTTCCCGGCTCCCACCACCAGCCCAAGGGTGCTGCGCACCGCGCGCCTGTCGCCCCAGACACAGACAGGGGCGGCGGGCCACGCCGTCCAGCCACCTGTGGAGACTGCCGCGCCGGCGCCCGGCCCGCCGCCTGCCGCGGACACGGCTTCGGCTGCGCCCGCACCCAGGCCCCACACCACTCTCAAACCCGCGCCCGCGCCGCCGCCATTACCGAAGATCGATCTTGGCCCGTACCGTGACGCGGTCGCCGACGCCCGGGCCTCTGTCAGCCGCGCCCAACAGAAGCTCGCACAGGCCCAGGAAGATTTCGATGCGAAGAAGAAACTGGTGGACCTTGGAGCACTCGCCCAGGACTGTCTGGACGAATCCGCCTCGCGCCTGGCGGACGCAACCGTCGCCCGGGCCGATGCGGAAGCCCGTCTCGCCACCGCACAGGACTTGCTGAGCGCCCAGGAGAAGCGGGCGGCGCAGGCTGAAGCCACTGCCCGGCGCGCCGCTCAGGTTCCAGACGTTGAGGTTGTGCTCGGATCAGGCGACGAACCCAAGGCCACCCGGCCGGCTCGCGTCGCCCAGGCTGAGAAAGCGCCCGCCCGGGTCCAGATGGAGTCCGGGGTCGAGGTCATCCGGGGCATTCCCCAGTCCGAGGGTCCCCGCAGGGCCCGGCCGGTCTCTTCCCCGGCCCAGCCTCTGAACAGGAAGCAGCCCGCCACCCCGGCGCCCGCTGAGGCCCGCCCCGCGTCAACGTCGGCGATTGCCGCCGTCCCGTGGATACCCACCGGAGACACCGGCCGCGGCGCACCCCTGCCCCGTGCCGGGTCGCACCCTTCCGCGTCGGCCGAGCGGGAGTACGTCACCAGTCGCTTCAAGCCCCTGCCCCTGCCGAAGGAACTGGATCGCCTATCCGAGCAGCGCTGGACCGAGTACCAGGCGCCGGCGGACGGTTTCGTACTCGCACGCAGTGCCTCCGGCGGCCAACTCATCCAAGCCGGGCAGGAGATCATGCGGGTCGTGAATACCCAGTGGGCCGTGGTCTACATGAACATCCGGCCCGAAGACGTTGACCGCTTCGATCCCGGCACCATCGCCACCGTGTCCTTCGACGACTACCCGGGCGTTCAGCTTGAGGGCTGGATCAACGATGTGCGCGCCGAACCCGGCTCCGATCACCTGCGCGCGGAGATCGTGGTTTTCTGCAAGACCGGCTACTACGGCACCGATGCCGTGGCCACCCTTCAGTGGCTCGCGCTGGCAACTCCGCTGGATCAGAACGGCGACCCGCGCCCTCTCGAGCCGGTGGTCGTTGACTCGCCCGACAAGCACTATGATCGCGACCCCGTGGCCGGCCTGAGCCTCGTGCCCCGTGACATCTGGGCGCTGGGCGTGCCGGCCGAGGCCCTTGCGCGCTCGGAGAACACCTACGAGGGGCAGTTGCAGATCACCGAGCTTGAGGCATCCGGCAACAGCCCGGTGGAGGACCCCGAGGCCCGCAAGCGCCTGGCAAGTCTGAAGCGCTGGCGCGAGGGGTTCGTGCAGGGGATGGTGCGCACCCAGTTCGATCAGGGCGTGGTGCTCACGTATCCGAAGTCCGGCGAGATCCGCCGGGCCATTGAGCGCATGGCCACCGGTCGCGTCAGCAGTGTGCCGAACCGCTGCGCGCGCACCATGCGGGAAGCCCTCGGGTGGGGCCTTGGCGATGCTCACGTCTGGGCGCGCCTGCTGCCCGGAAAGGGCTACGTCCCCCGCGCCGACGGCCTCGCGCGTCCTGGCGACATCCTGGTCTGGCCCTTCACCTACCCGCCTCGCGGGACCCAGCATATCGGCATTGCGGTCCAGCAGAACGGCAGGCTCATGCTGCTGTCGAATCTGTCCGGGACCCTTGGCACAGTGCCAATCCAGCCGGGCTACCTGGCATTCCACAAGCCACTCTAGGGATCAACGGGAGCGTCATCCAACCGTCCGCCTCATCCCCCCTTGCGCGTGGGGCGGGCTTCTCGCCCGCCGGTCGTTCGTCCGTCGTCGTCCGGAGGGTCCCTTCACGAGCAGACGACGCATGACCGGGCCGGATAGACTCGGCGCTTCGCGGCCGAAGCGCTTCCCTTATGCGGCCCCTCCGAAGGGCCTTCTGCCTCTACACCCTCACCTCAAGACTCCCGCCTGCTTCAGGCTGCTCGCCCGGAAGGTCAATGGCCTTCCCGCCGAGCACTAGTCGCTCGATCTCCAGTTCGCCCTCGATCACCTCCACCGTCACCACATCGCCGTAAGGCGCCTTGCGCAGGGAGACCGTCCCCCAGCCGCTGTCCGCCGCGATGAACACCCGGAAGTCCTCGCGCCGGATCACCGGGTCAAGCCAGAGGGTCTTCTCCACCGCTGAGTACCGCATTCCCGCAAGCGCCAGCAGGTACGAGTAGTTCGACATCGATCGCGCGTAGTGACTGCCGCACTCGAACTCGTTGAAGGGATTGCGCAGGTGGCCATTGTGCCGGTCGCGGATGGCCTTGCACACCGACAGGCCCTCACGCAGGAAGCCCTCGTACACGAGATGCGCGCCCACCTGGTACTCGAAGCCGATCATGCACTCGAAGGCGTAGGTGACGCTGTGTTCGGGCCGTCCGCCCTTGGGCCACGTGCAGATGAGCAGGCCCTTGTCATCACCCAGCGCGTACACCCTGTGCGGGTTGTGGTGGTCGTGGAAATGGTCCCGGAAGTTGTGCCGGAACACGCTGGCGATGGCGCTGCGCACGTGCTCCTTCTCATACAGGTCGCCCAGGCCGTACTGCCGCGCATGCCATTGCCCGAGAACCTGGTCGCAGATGCACCCCGGCCCGTACTGGTACCACGCCCGCGACCCCTCGGGGATCTGCTGGAAGTAGTACTCGCCGTCGTAGAGCATGGCGTCGCTCAGGCGGCTGCCGGACTCGAATACCCGCCGGTATTCCGCGGCTGACTCCGCGTCGCCCATGGCCAGGGCCATCTCCTCCCCTGCCCGCAGGGCCGCAAGGTACATGCTTCCGCAGACCGTCTCCGGCCCATGGTATTCGATGTCCAGCGTGTTGTGGTGGACGCCCTCCAGCAGCCCGTCGCGGTCGGCGTCCCAGTCCACCCACGCATACTCCAGCGCCTTCTTCACCGACGGCCACAGCGCCCGGAGCCAGTCATTGTCGCCGCACAGCTGCCACTCACGATACGTGCGCAGGACATTGCCCATCTGCCCGTCCGCCGCGGCGTGCCAGGTGTTGCTGGCCTTCGTCCCCGGCGGCAGGGACATGCGGAACTGCATGTGCCCGTCTTCCTCGCGCAGGTCATACGCGAAGTCCACTTCCCGCATCCCGCGCTCCAAGGACGGGAACAGATGCGCGATTGCCTGGGCGTAACTCCACACGTGGGTGCAGCTTCCCTCGCAGCAACCCGCCGACGCATGGCAACCCTCCCAGCCGTACAGCGTGCCGTCGGTCAGTCGCGTCACCGTGGGCGTGCGCAGGATCGAGATCTGGCTTGAGATCGCGTCCAGGACGTACGTGGGCAAGGTGGAGGAGAAGAAGGCCTTCTGGAAGGCCCGGGTGCGCGATTCGAGTTCGGGCAGGTCCTCAATCACCCGCGCCGCCACCTGTGTCGCATCCTTCCACTGTGTCCCCTGCCAGGTCTTCCAAGTCGCCCCCTGCCCCTCGCCCCAGTACTTCTCGAAGTTGGGCATGAGCCACGCCAGCACCAAGGTCCGGGTGACGCTCTCCCCCGGGCCGATCTGCGCCTGCAGGCCGAGGTGCGCCGTGTGCGCTTCGCCCTCGCCGCTCACCACCGCATCGCGCGGGCCGTCGAACAGCCCGGTCTTGCCGAAGCCGTCCATGAGGCCTTCAGTCTGCGCGAACCAGGCGGACTCCGCGAACCGCAACTGCCAGGTCACATCTTCATTGGGCGTCAGCAGCGCGAGGCTGCCGAACCGCGCCGAGCCCGCCTCGTGCTTCTGCGTGGTCATGCTGATCCCGCGCCAGCCGTCGCCCTCCACCCACGCGTTCAGGCTCGAACCGACTTCCGGCCAGCCCACGATGTTCTGCAGCCCCAGCGCCACGCAGGCCTCCACCGGCTTGTCGGTGGGGTTGGTGAGGGCAATGTCGAAGATCGCCACCGGGAACGATGAGTTGGCCACATCCAGCGGAATGAAGGGGCTCCAAGCATCCACGCGCACGGTAACGGGGCAGGGCACGGTGGGACCGGGCCTGTCCGGGGTGCCGGCCTCATCCCAAAGCTCAAGGCTCGCGAAGGGGAACCGCCCCGTGAACCGGCACCCGGGGAAGCGCACGAAACCCGACCCGAACTCCCGCGGCGGGCCGAAACCGAAGCCCTTGAACTGCTGGGCGCCGTGGCTCCAGCCCTGGTACGGTGGCTGCAGGCGGCCTTCCATCACCCGGAAAGTGGGCTCGCCGCCGGCCTGTTTCGCGTAGAGCATGAAGTAGGTGTTGTCGGGCCTGTAGCCCTTATTCGGGCGGTTGAAGATCTCCCAGTCCACCAGTTGCCCCCGGCCGGACAGGGCAACGCAGCCGGTGCCGATGCCCCCCAGGGGGAAGGCGACCTCGTTGAGAAACTCGCCGGTCAATGGCCCGGGTGGCCCGTACTGGAACAGCGCATCATCGGAATAGGGGACAGGTCGCCCGGCGGTTCGCGGCTGGTATTCGGACATGGGAGTGCCTCCTGGTGGCTGAATGTCGCGGAGAGTTTCGCCACCGGGAGGGATGAACCTTGGGGGAAACGGCGGCCTCACCCCGCCGCGTCTTGTGGACGCGTCTGCCCCGCACCTTCGCGGCGACCGCGGGCGGGCCCTCTGCTCAGGACGAGGGGAAGAATGGTCACGGGGGAACGGCAACGCCGAACCCATGCGGGTCCGGCGTTCTGTGTCAACCCAGCTGTAAGGTCCGGGCCTCCACCGACCTTGCCCGGGCGCTCCCTCACCCCAGCCCCGCAAGCAGCTCCCGGTGCCGGTCGCAGAGAGTCGCGCTCTCGCATTGCAGGCGGATCAGTTCCTCCTGGTTCTGCGCCGCGTGCAGGCGGCAATCCGGGTCCGGGCAGGACTCCTCACCCGTGATCTCATGCACGCACGCCATGAGCGCGTAGCCCTTGCAAACCTCATTGATGCGCGGGTCGGCAT
>JAGPGE010000010.1 GCA_018056145.1 Armatimonadota bacterium | reverse complement strand
GGGGTCTGTTCCAGCTGATCCACGTTCTCCATGACCTTGCGGATTCCAGCGGCCATGTACTTCACGGCTTCCGGGCCGTTGGGCGGACGCAGCGGGTAGGTGATGCCCGTGTGGGTGTCACAGTGTCTCTGGGCAACCGGGAAGTTGTCGGGCGTATAGTCCACCGCCTGTGCGTTGGGGCAGTCCCACGGGCACCCGTGGCCGTATGCGTTCTTCGCTTGAAAGACGGTCATCGCCGGCAGTATGAAGCGCTGCCACAGGCCGGTCTGCACCCCCTCCGCGTTCATCGCGGCCACGATCTTGTCCCGGAATTGCGGGGCATCGTCGGCATGCCCGAGGGCCGCCAGATCGAACCGCAGCGTGTAGTTGTACCAGTTGTGGTCGCAGTGCGCGGGAGCGGTGGGCAGGATCAGTCCCGGCACGCCCTGAAGCTCACTGGTGAACAGCTCAGCATGTTCGGCGATGGTTGCCAGATTCGCGTCAAGCTTCTTCAGCTGCGCGCGCCCGAAGGCGGCGGTGAGGTCGTTGTTGCGGTACATCCAGCCCATGGCATACACGTGGTAGTCGCGGCTTTCGGCAGGGGAGCGGGTCTCACCGAAGGACCAAAGCGACTGGGCCTTGGCCAGCATCCCCTCGTCATCCGTGACGAATGCCCCGCCTTCGCCGGAACACAGGAGCTTGTTCTGGTTGAAGCTGAATGCCGCGCAGTGGCCGATGGTGCCCACCTTGCGCCCCTTGTACTTCGCCCCGTGCGCCTGGCAGGCGTCCTCAATCACTTTGAGCCCGTGACGGTTGGCAATGTCCATGATCGGGTCCATCTCGGCGCTGAGGCCGTGCAGATGAACCACGATGATCGCCCGGGTCTTGGGTGTGATCGCGGCTTCGATCTTCGCCGGGTCGATGTTCATGGTATCGTAGTCGATGTCCACGAACACCGGGATGCTGTTGTGCTGCATTACGCAGGTGACCGAACTGGACCACGAATATGCGGGCACGATGACTTCGTCACCACAGCCGCAGTCACAGGCCACCAGGCCCATGTGAAGGGCAGCGGTTCCGGAATTGGTGGTGAGGCAGTGGCGGTTGCCGTTCCACCGCGCGAACTCCTCCTGCAGGTCTTGGCAGTTTGGGCCGAAAGCGTGGTTCGCCTGATCGAGCGAAGCCAGGACCAGTTCGCGGTCGAGTTCGTCCACCGGCGGCCACGATTTGAGGAGCCCATCGGGGATCGCGGGTTCGCCGCCGTTGATAGCGAGCAGTTCGGACATGAGTGCACCTCCGTCAGTAGTCTGGCGATGTTCGCGCAATGCGGCCGGGGGACCTTCCTGCCTGGAACACCGGGGCAGGTGCCGGGGTCAATCAGGGGGAAACTGCGCGGGCGGGTAGGTCGGGACAGGCCCGCATCACACTCAGGAGGCCAAAGGCAAAGCGCATGTACATCCGCCCCGACTACGAAACCGCCCGGGCGCAGGCCGGGTTCAGCTGGTCCGCCGGAGGCACGCAGGGAGCCCTGCGGGCACTCACTGAGACGCCGATCCGCGACTTCAACCTTAAGCCCGCCGCCCTGATCGACTGCTACCGCCGGGGCAGGCCGCTGCTGCGCGAGATGTTCGGCGAGGACGTGTCGCTCCCCGGACTGACCACCCCTGCTATCAGCTACGGGCACGTGAACGGTCTGGGCTCGGAACTGCTCTTCCCTGAAGGCGGCGAGGTCGCTCACACCCACATCTACGCCTCCTTAGAAGAGGGCATCCGCCGCCTGCAGGAGCCCGTGGACTACGCCACAGCGGGCATGGCTCCGTTCTTCCTGGACTTCCGCAGGCAGATACAGGAAGCGTTCCCCGGTGAAAACGTGGGGTTCGCGTATGGCGCCGAGGGGCCAATCACCACCTGCTACGAGCTCCGCGGCGAGCCTTTCTTCACTGATATCTTCGATAAGCCTGAGCTTGCCGTACGCTTCCTGGAGCTGGTCACTGACAGCATTGTCGACTTCCACCGGTTCATTGTCGAAGTCCACGGTGGCGGCAAGATGCCGAATCCCTCCGGCGCGGGGATGGTGGACGACCTCTCGAGCTTCATTCCCCCGCGCCTTTTCGGCTCGCTGGTGATACCCGCCTGGGAGCGCTATTACAGCGCGCTCACGACGGGCAAGCGATCTGCGCACATCGAGAACCTGAAAGCGGAGCAGCTGCCCTATCTCGAGGAGATCGGCTTGAGCTTCTACGACCCGTCGATTTCCACCGCGCTGCATCCGAAGATCGTGTCGGGGGCGTGCCGTGTTCCGTTCCTATGGCGGCTGGGCAGCTTCCACTACCGGGAGATGAGCGAACAGGACGTGGAGGATTTTGTCTATCAGTCCTGCGCGGACGGCGCCAGCTCCGTTGTGACCTATGTCGAAGAGTCGCTGTGCACCGAGATCGGTGTGCGGAAAGTGCATGCATTCATCCGCGCCGGCAAGGAAGCCGCGCGTCTCGTCAAGGAAGGCTGCTCCCGTGAGGAGATCGGCGAGAGAGTATCGCACGCGGGAAAGGCGAAGCTGTGGGACGGTTGGGGCGGTTACAAGGGGCTCTGAATCGCATGCGGGCAGTAGGGGGATGATTCGCCAGATGAGACAGAATGGGGAGCTGCAGATCGGCGGCTTTGTGCCGCTGACAACGGTTGAGTGGGAAGATCGGCTCTGCGCCGTGGTGTTCGTGCAGGGCTGCCCGTGGTGCTGTCCATACTGCCACAACCCCGGGCTGATCCCCCGGGTACCGGGAACCATCTCCTGGGCCACTCTTGCTGATCTGCTGGCTGAGCGCGCCGGGTTCCTGGATGCGGTGGTCTTCAGCGGCGGCGAGCCAACCTGTCAGGACGCGCTTCCCGCTGCTCTTGCTCAGGTCCGGCAGATGGGCTTCGCCACCTCTGTCCACACGAACGGATGCAATCCCGAACTGCTCGAGGCGATCTTGGCTGAGGGCCTCGCGGGTCATCTGGCGATGGACGTCAAGGCGCCGGTGGAGAAGTATGCGCATGTCACGGGGGTGGGGGAGAGCGGCTGGGCGGCGGCGCGGAGCATCGAGGTCATCATTGGGTCCGGGATCGACCACGAGTTCCGGACCACGTGGCACCCGGACCTGCTCGACATCGACGACCTGCGCGCAATCGCGGAATGGTTGAGCCGCAGCGGCGCCCGGTCGTACTACATCCAGCAGTTCCGTGCAGAAGGCTGCGCGGCGGCGGAACTGGTTGCTTCGGACGCTCTGCCAGCCGAGATTCCGGCCAGCCTCGCGCGGGACCTCCAGGCCGCGTTTCCCCGGTTTGGCGTGCGTTCAGCCAAAGGCTGAGCATCTCGGCGTCAGTCGAAGATCCCGGCTCCTCCCGATGGCCCACCACCGGACGAACGAGCCTTCAGCAGGAGAACCAATAGCAGGATAACGAGGGCGGTCAGGACGTACAGGATGACATACAGGCCGGCTGGGGCCTCGGGAGGCGGGCTCCCGGTGGAACCGACGGGGGTCCTGCCTGCCTCCGGCTTAGTGGCCCCGGATGGTGGCAAGGGGGCCGCCAGCGCGGCCGCGTTGAAATACCCCTGCGCCAGGTAGGTGTCCGTCTTCTCTCCGCCGCTCAGGAACTTGACGTAGATCACACGTGCACCCGATTCGCTGGCAAGCTGCCGGGCCACTTCTCCGGGCTTGGCGTCCTTCATGCTCAGGGGACAGACGATGCCGATGAACCTCCCGGAGCGCAGGCCGTCCACGGTCGCCTTAAGTTCCTGGCCGCTCAGCGCGCCGCCACCCTCCTGCAGGAGGATCTGGCCTACCTTCAGCCCGGTGTTCTCCACGATGTAGGCAATACAGGCCAGCGTGGCGACTACGCTCTTGCCCTCGAGCCCGGCCTCGCGCACAAGTTCCCGGGACGTCTCGCGCATGGCCTCAACTTCCAGGACGAACCGGTCCAGATTGGCGTCGATAGCCGCGGCATCAAGGCCGGCCTTCTTGAGCCGATCCGCGATCCCCTTCGCCATGGCGATTGCATTTTCGTGATCCAGCCAGAAACCGTGGGGATTACCCGGGTTGCCCTCAAAGTCCTTGAACTTTGCCCCGAAGGGTTCGTAGTCGGGCCAGTCCACGGACGGTTTGTCCGGCAGGGCCTGCTTGATCGTGTTCTCGAACTCAAGGAACTCTGTGCGCGCATAGACAATGAGGTCCGCCGTTGCGAGATCAGACTGGATCTGAGCCGTGATTGTGAAACTGTGCGGGTCGGCGCCGGCAGGCATGATCTCCGTGGCCTGCACCAGGGACCCGCCGACGGCCTGAACGATGGGCACGACATCCGAGAGCGACACGGCGACTTTCAGCGGCGCTGCGAGCGCCGGGACAGATGCGCTCAGCGCGAGCGTCAGAACGGCGAGGGTGAATGGCGCCCATCCGCGACTTCCGGCGGTTTGCGACATAGGGAACACTCCCGGTAGGAGGCAGTAGCCGCTGCGTTACTCGTCGCCAAGCTCCAGGCGGAGGAGCCTTGCACTGTTGAACACGACTGCCACGGAACCCACATTGTGCAGCAGGACGCCGACAATCGCGCCCACGTATCCGAGGGCTGCCAGGACGATCATGACCAGCGCGGTGCCGACACCGATGGCCACGTTGGTGTTGATGGTGCGGCGGGTGATGCGCGACAGCCGGATCGCCGTGCCGATACGCCGGATGTCATTGCTCATCAGCGCGATGTCCGCACTCTGGATCGCGGCGTCAGAACCCATCGCGCCCATCGCCACGCCCACGTCCGCGCGCGCAAGGGCGGGAGCGTCGTTGATCCCGTCTCCGACAGCCAGTACGCGCTGTCCGCCGGCGCCCTCAGCCTCGACAACTTCCAGCTTCTGGGTGGGCAACATGCCAGCGAAGTACTCGTCGACCCCCAGGTGCTCCGCCAGGTGCCGCGCGACTTCCGGGCGGTCGCCCGTGAGCAGGAGCATGCGGCGTATTCCCAGGGATCGCAGGTCTTCCACGGCCTCTCGCGCTTCGGGCCGGGGCCGGTCCGCCAGCAGTATCGCGCCCAGCACCTCTCCGTCCCTCGAAGCCCAGACCGAGGGACCCACGTGGTCCTCGAGTATCCTCTGGTCCTGCTCCCTCACCTCGAGCCACGCCGGGCTGCCAAGCCTGAGGACGTGGCCGTCCACGCTGGCCTCAACGCCCTTGCCGGGCTGCTCCACGATCTGCTGTGGGTCGGTTATGGTGATCCCGCGCTGTTCGGCATCGCGGCAGATCGCTCGTGAGATGGGGTGCCGCGATCCGTGGGCGCAGTACAGGGCGGTCTCGAAGAGAAGCCGCTCGGACCCGCCATGGAGGGGACGCGCACCCACCACATCCAGGTGCCCAAGCGTGACCGTGCCCGTCTTGTCGAGCACCATTGTGCGCACTTCGGAGAGCACCTCGAGGAACCGGGTGTTCTTGATGAGAATGCCCCAGCGTGAGGCAAGCGCCAGTGAGGCCACCATCGCGGTGGAGCTTGAGAGCACCAGCGCGCACGGGCACGCCACCACCAGCAGGGCAACTCCACGCCCGACCTCGCGGGTCAGTAGGACCACGACCACGGCTGCGACCAGGACAAGCGGCATGTAGTAACCGCTGTAGCGCTCAAGTAGCTGAGTGATCGGTGCGCGGGACTGCTCCGCGGCCCGCAGGGTGTCGAGCACCCGGCCCATCGCGGTCTCCTCGCCAAGGCTGGTGACCTGCAGCCGGAGCAGGCCGGAGACGTTGACCGTGCCTGCGAAGACTGGGCTGCCAGGACCGACATCCTCAGGTACGGATTCTCCGGTCACCGCGCTCTGGTCCACCGCGGAATGGCCTTCGATGACGGACCCGTCCGCCGGGAGAACTTCGCCGGGGCGAACGAGGATGATGTCCCCCACGCGCAGTTCACCAAGCTCGATCTCCTGCTGGGTCCCGTCGGCGGCGACACGCGTTGCGCTGCGCGCCCGCAGGCGCTTGAGGCCCTCAATGGCGGCCCTGGCTCCCAGTACGCTGCGCTCTTCAAGGAAATGCCCGAGCGCCAGCAGCAGCGGGACAAGGATCGCAGTCTCATACTCGCCGGTGGCGATCGCCGCTAGGACCGCGATGCTCACAAGCTGGTCCATGATGTTGTGCGCGTGGTCGCCGTGTCCCGCATGGGCATGTTCGCGAGCATGGCCCGGGCAGCACGTCTCGTCATGCTCATGCCCGCACTCACACGCTTCGCTCTCGGCGCCGCGGATAGTGGCCTCAAGCTGGCAGCCCCGGCAACTGAGCCCCCGGACGGCCGCCCTGAAGACGGGGGCGGCGGCGACGATGGATGCTGCGAAAAGGACCACGTCGGCGACGTCCTTCTGGTCGGGGAAGAGCCGGGCGTAGAGCCAGCCGACGATCAGCAGGCCTGTCGCTAGAAGCGCGCTGCCGATGCGCCGGTTGATATTGCGTTGTTCGTCCTCGGTCAGGATCGGCTCCAGGGCACTGCGAAGCCGGTCCGCCGCGGGGTTGGAGCTTATTCCGAATGTTTCAGCCATGAGCCGCCAGTCCTCGATGGGAGATGCCGCGCGAGACGCAGCCGGTAGTCTTGCGCTTATTGATTCGGTTCGGAGCCCTTCTTCTCGTCTTCCTTCGCGGCGGGCTCAACGGGTAGGAGCACCCGGGTTCCGCTGCCCGCATCCGCCGGCACGAGAACCCGCGACCCCACCTTCTCCAGCATACGCTCCATCGACTCCCGATACAGCCGCTCGCGCACAACCTTGGGGTTCGCCTTGTACTCGGCCACCACGTTGCGGAAGGAGGAGACTTCGCCCCGCGCACGGCCCAGACGGTCTGCGGCAAAGGCCTCGGCGTCGCTTATCATCCGCTCGCGCTCGGCCTGGGCCTTCGGGATCTCTTTCTCGCGGTACGTATTGGCCTTCTGAATTCTCGTCTGGCGCTCCACGTAAGCGCTCACGACGGCCTCGAAGTCCGGAGCGACAGCCTTGGGCGGCACGATTTCGCGAAATTCCACGGCGATGATGCCCACTCCCGCGCCGGCATCGTCCAGGCGCTTCTGGGTGCGCGCCTGGACCGCCGCGGACAGGTTCTTCTTGCCCTCCGCAAGCACGGTATCCACCGAACGTTCGCCGACCGCCTGGCAGAGAGCCTCACTTGCGACGTCGCGAATCAGCGCTTCCGGGTCCTCAACGTAGAGCGCATACTTGATCGGGTCTGTGATCTCGTATTTGAGGAGGGCGTCAACGTGGACGATGTTGTGGTCGCCGGTGAGACAGTAACCCACCTCGCGCGGGTCGAGAGTATTCTCCACCAGGGCGGCGTCTTCGCCGCGCTCGGCCTCCTGTTCGCTCAGCTTCTTGCCGCTGAAGCGGGTGATCGCGACTTCTTGCACCCGTTTCACGGGAACGCGAATGACCTGGTCAATCAGGTAGGGCCACGCGATGAGAATCCCGGGACCGTGAACCTGGTCCGCCGGGGTCGCGCCGGAGAGCTTGCCGAAACGCAGGACCAGGGCGGCCTCGTCGGACTTAACGAATGTGATGCCCGAGCCCGCGATGAGTATGAGCGCCGCGATGGCGGCCCACCGGAGGAACCGGAAGGCCGAATCGAGGCTGTCAGCCACGGCCTTGCGCCTGTCTTCGGTCATCTGGGTCACCTCCAGTGGCTACTGCGCGGGTGCGCTGCCGCCGGGCTTCTTGAGCACGTCAAACGGCGGTGTCTCCGTATCGAGCACGACGGTGGCGTTCTTGCCCAGGATTTTCTCCATGGAGTCCAGGGAGCGCAGGAACTTGTAGAATGCCGGGTCGATCTGGTGGGCTGAAGCGTAGATTTTGGCAGCCTGGGCTTCTGCATTCCCGCGGATCTGCTCCGCCTTCTCTTCCCCCTCGGCGCGGAGTTTGGCGGCCTCAAGATCGGTCTCGGCGCGGATCCTCGCCGCTTCCTTCTCGCCCTCGGCCCGGAACCTCGCGGCGTACTGGGAGCGCTCGGCTTTCATCTGATCGAACACGTAGCGGATGTTCTCTTCGGGCAGGGCCAGGCGCTGGATGCCGATCTGCACCACGTCCACACCGTACCGCTGCCGCGCCTCTTCCTTCACGTCGGAGAGCATATCGGCCTCGATCTGGTCGAGTCGCTGCTCATCGGGCTCCTTCGAGACCAGTGCCGCGAAATCGTAGCGCCCGAGCACAGCGTTCTTCGCGTTCGTCACAACGCCGTCGAGCTTGGACTCCGCGCCCTCAATGCTCCAGACTGCCTCCACGAACCGCACCGGGTCCGCGATTTTCCAGACGGTGTAGGTGACGAGGATGACGTTCTTCTTGTCCCGTGTCAGCGTCTCGGTAAGCCGGGTCTCATGCAGCCGGCTGCGCGCGTCCAGGATGATGGCGCGCTCGAAGGGCACGGGCAGCTTGACCTTCAGCCCCGCGGTGGTGTACGTCCGCACCGGCTTGCCGAACAGGGTGATCACGGCCATGCGCCCCTCGGGGACGCTGAACAGCATGCTGGACAGGATGATCACGGCCGCCACTGAGATGGCGACGATCCAGCGATTCCGGCTGGTGGGATCCATGAGCACTGCAACCTCCTGGAGCTGTTGTCCGGCGAAACGTGCGGGCGTGTGTCTGGTTACGGTATCTCTGCGGCGCCTGGCGGGCGCAGGTCCAGCCAATAGTCTCGCGGCGTTGCGGTGTTGCCCTCAACGAGGTAGACCTGCTTTCCTGCCACAGACTTCTCCAGCTTCTCGAGCCACAGCCGCTCCTTGTACAGCCCAGGGGCGGCGTTGTAGGCGTTGACGATGCTCCCAAACTGAGCGGCCTCGCCTTTCGCGGCGCCAAGGCGTTCGGCTGCGTGGGCTTCGGCACTCTTGATCGCGGTGTCCTTTGCCGCCTGGGCGGCAGGGATGGCCTCGGCCTTCTTCGCGCGAGCAAGGGTCTCGAGTGTCACTCGCTCAACCTGTGCGCTCACCACGCTCTGGTAGCTCTCGGCCACATCGATGGGAGGGTGAATGCCCCGTATGGGCACGCTCACCACGGTGATGCCCAGATCCCGGGCGTTCACTTCAGCCTGCAGGTCCCATCGGAACCGCTGCGAGAACTTGTCGCGGCTCTGTGACAGAACGTTGTCGAGGTTGGTCGTCACCGTCTCGCGCATGAGGACTCGGTAGGCCAGGGACTTCAGCATATCCCGTGGATTCTGACAGGTGAACACATACTTGACCGGGTCGTGGATGAAGTAGAAGACCTCGGCTTCGAGGGAGACTAGTTCGCGGCCCTCTCCGAGGACCAGCTTGTACTCATCCTTGGCATGCTCGCGGGACCAGAGGAGGTAGGGGGCCTGCTGCTCCTCCTCGTGGCCAATGATCAGCGATTGGACCCTGGACGCGGGGATCGCGGTCACCCGGTCGATAGGCCAGGGCCACTTCACTCGCAGACCCGGCGACATCCAGCACCGCTCGGGAAGGCTGCCGAAAGTGGTTCGAATGCCCACCTCGTCAGGCTTGATCACCACGAGGCAGCTCATCAGCCAGAACGCCGCCAGCATGCCGAGGAGCATGAGCGGAACGGTCTGGCGGATATAGCGAAGCACGTACGAAGAGCGCACGCTGACGCCGAACCGCTTCTCGAGTACCTCGAGGGTGCCTACGATCGGGTTGCCGCCGGCAAAGAGGCTCTCGGCAATGACGAGACCGATGGGAGCTCGGATCCCTCGCCAGTCCAGTCGGCGGCCCATGAAGCTGAGGGTGGCTCGCGCAACCTGTTCGCCCGCAAGCGCCAGGGCGATCAGCAGGAGCAGGCGGCCCACCCACAGGTCGACCGAGAACAACTGGAAGCCGTGACCCAGCAGGATCAGCCCGCCCAGGAAACTGTACCACTGGACCGCGCGCAGGATGCTGGAGACCTCGGCGGCTTCCGGCAGCACATCGGGGTCGTACTCCCCGAACCAGCGGGCGCCGACCATCGCGGCGAAGGCCGCCACGATATTGATGACCCCCAGCACGTAGATGATCGTGGACATCCCCCCGGCCCCTGACTTCCAGAGGGCAAGCGCCGGGATCGCCCCTGTGAGCAGCGCGTAGCAGATCAGCACCAGCGGCTGCACCGTGCGCCCGTAGTACTCAAGCCCCCTGGTGGAGACCGGTTCGGTGTCGATCTGCATGTCCGAGACGAACATCGACCGGCTGGTGTCTTCCTGTCGGCGCGCTCGCTCGCGCTGCAGCTCCGCGATATGCAGGGCCTCGGCGATCACGCGCCTGCGGTACTCTGTGGTCACGGCGGCGGCACCGAGAAGCACTGCTGCGAGCGCCTGCATGGCAATGATTGCGCAGAGGGTGACAGACTCCCGCACGGGACCGAGGAGGGCGTTCAACCCGGCGAAGGCCGCCGCGCCCAGCGCGACGGCACCCAGAGGCATCAGCAGGTCGGGCGCCTGGCGGATATGCGGCGGGTACTGGAGACGGACCTCGCCCTCGGAAAGCGGCGCGTCGTGCGTGGGACGGTCTTCAGGCAAGCGCCATCATCCTCTCGTCTGGCGGTCGTGCACGGAAAGCTATCCGGTTCGCCACCCGCGAATGGGCGTGACTCGGGAAGTATCGGAGGGTCTAACAAGCGGGGAGTGCGACGGGGTTCCCTGCAAAGACGAATGTTAACGTCCCGCCTGAGGGCGACCGTCAGGGGGGGCGCTATCTGCGCCCGGTGGTCGTGCCCTGAACGTACATGCGGCCGTCTCGGATCTGGATGTCGCTGAGCCAGACCGACTGTCCAAGAATTGGGTCGCTGGCGATCGCCTTGTCCATCTCCTCCTGCACCTTCTGGCGCAGGTTGTCGGGCATCGGGAATGTGCCGACCGAGGCCTCGACCAGTTCGAAGCGCGCCTGGCCGTTTTCGACGCGCGGCTTCACCCGCAGCGTGGTCCAGAGCTTCCGGCCCGAGAGCTCTGCCCTTCCCTGTGCCACCGCCGTGCCGTCGCCTAGGTAGATCTGGACTTCCTCAACGCCCTGCCGCTGGAGCACTGGACCCAGACTGGAGTTGATGTCCGCGGAGGAGAGCTCCAACCGGAAGGGCACAGCCTGGCCGGATGAGGCGCGCCTGCTGATGTCCTGCACCTGCTGGTCGAGGGAGGCCTCCTGTGACGGCCGCGAGGCCCCGGCGACTTCCGCCTCCTTCGGCTGAGGAGGCTTCGCGGTGAGCTTTGCGTATCCAACAAGCGCAACCAGGAGCACGAGGACAATCGCCCCGCCACAACCCGCGGCAATGCTCAGGATTACGGCTCGCTGCCGGGCTTTCGGATCCACCGGCTTCGCAATTCTCCGGGCCATGCCTGGGTGACCTCTCAAGGAAGATACCGGGCGTGACCGCTCTACGCCTCGGCCAGGTAATCAGCCGGGACCATATTGCCAACGTCGAGTATGAGCCCGGGGTCCAGGACCTTCTTAGCACGCGCGATCTCCAGCAGCCCCTCGCGGCCGACCATCACTTCGAGATACGGAATACGCCTGCCGTCCACGAGGATCGTCTTCTTGCCCACCCCGTGCTCGCCAGAGATGGTGCCCCCGAAAGCAACAGCCTTTTTCGCAAGCTCGCCGTAGAGTTCCTCAGCGCGCTCAAGCTCTTCCGGTGAGTGTGTGACGAAGTTGACGTGCAGGTGGTCATTGCCGATGTGTCCGAACATCAGGGCGTGGCTCCCATCCCGCGGGAACTCGCGGGCCATCTGCTCCCCGGCCTCACGGTACAAGGCAAGCATCTCACGGAACCGGTCCGAGGGCACCACCATGTCCGTGCCCAGCTTGCGGCTCCCATGCTGGCGCAGGTAGCTGTTGACACCCTCGGGCAGCGAATGTCGAAACTCCTTCTGCTCCTTTGCGTCGCGCTCCGTTTCCGCGAACCAGTCGTGGACGCAGTTGTGTTCTTCCAGCGCCACGATAAGCGGCTCCAGATCGTCCAGCGTCCCGGCAACTTCCACGTACACGGCACAGTAGCCTTTGCCGGCGGTGGGCTCGTACTGCATGAAATCGATCGAGTTGGCGTCAAAGTACTCGATGGAGAGCACCGGAGTGCCGGCTCGGGCGGCTGCGCGCATGTCATCAACGAATCCGAGGGCATCGTCTTCGGTTTGGAAGAAGGCAATCTGCCCCACGAGCTCTTCGGGCTTCTCGGCAAGCCGCACATGGACTTCACTGATGACGCCGAGGATCCCCTCGCTGCCGATGAACAAGTCCACAAGGTCCATGCCCCGTGCGGCGTACAGGCCCGCGGCGTTCTTCACGGAGGGCATCTTATAGTTGGGCAAGGCGATCTCATACTCCGTGCCTGACTGGCTCGAGAACCTCAGCGACAGGCCATCTGCTTTCACCTGGTCCCTCTCCGCGACGACCAGATCGCCGTTAGGGAGCACCACGCGCAGGCCCAAGACCCAGTCGCGCGTGGGCCCATAGTGAAAAGTGCGGGCGCCGGAGGCGTTGGTCGCGACGGTACTGCCGGCTAACGCGGTCTTTTCGGTGGGGTCGGGCGGGTAGAAGAGGGGAGCGGGGAGCAGGTCTGCCAGGAGCTCCAGGGGCATGCCCGCCGGGACCCAGGCCTCCTTGCGCTCCCGGTCGACATAGACGGCATATGTGGCGCCGAAGCGCTCGATCTCGAGCCTCTCGGCTTCGCGCGGAAGCGGCTCCCGCATGTCTCGGGTGGACAGGACAACGCCGCCGTGCACTGCTACTCGGCCGCCAGTGATCCCGGTTCCGCCGCCGGACGTGGTCACGAGTATGCCCTGCTGATTGGCGAGGCGGAGCGCCTCGATCACATCCGTTTCAGTCTCGGGACACCAGATCGCGGACACTCCGGACGCCTGGAAGATGCCGCTTTCGTCAGTGACGAATTCGCCAATGAACTCCGGCTCCGTGCGGACCTTCAGCAATCAACTCACCCCGGCGCGATCGGCAGTACATCGCGGCGCAGCGGCCAGCGAATTCGCCGCAGAGGGTACCACAAGCCGAGGCAAATGGCTACCGGTCATCACTCGTACCGCAGGGCTTCGATGGGGCGCAGGCTAGATGCCTTGTGGGCCGGGTACGCGCCAAAGATGACCCCGACGGCGAGCGAGAATGTGAATGCGAGGAGAATGGAGCCGGGACTCACGATCGTGCGCCAGCCGGCGAGCTTGGCGATGACCATGGCTCCGCCGACACCCACGGCAATGCCCAAGATCCCGCCGACCAGACAGAGGGTGACGGACTCGATGGCGAATTGCATCATGATGTCGTGGCTTCGCGCGCCTACTGCTTTGCGGATGCCGATCTCCCGAGTGCGTTCGGTCACGGACACCAGCATGATGTTCATGACACCGATGCCGCCCACGAGCAGGGACATGGCTGCGATGCCGCCAAGGAGCATGGTGAAGGTCTTTGCGGTCTCGCCGAAAGTCTGGAGGATCTCGGTCTGCCCACGGACGTTGAAGTCGTCCTCGCGGCCCTCGCGGATGCGGTGTCGCCGGCGCAGGAGCTTGTTGATCTCGTCCGTGGCCGGCTGAAGCTGTGCGGGGGTTTCGGTGGTCACGAAGATTCGGTCTACGTAGTTCCTGCCCCACAGACGGTTCATGCCCACAGTGAGGGGAACGACAACGATCTCGTCGGGATCACGGAATCCTCCCGCTCCACCTTTTTCGGTGAGTACGCCGATCACTTCGAAGGGGATGTTCTTGATCTTCAACTTCTCACCGATGGGGTCGCTGCGGCCGAAGATGTTGCGGACCACGGTGCTGCCTACGAGACAGACCATCTGGCGGCCGCGGTTTTCGGCTTCGCTGAAGTACCTGCCACGCTGGGCCGGGTGGTTATTAACCGTTTCATACTCCGGCGGGACAGCAATAATCTGGGCTTCGGCACTCCTGTTTCGCCACTTCACCTGCTCGTCCCCGCTGACCTGTGGCGCGACTTCCTTCACAGACGGGCAGTCCTCGCGGATCGCCTGGACATCCCCCAGCTTGAGGGTATCCCGGCGCCCGGCGCCCCCGAACAGCCGGCCCTCCCGCGCCGCGCCGGGCCAGACGATGAGAATGTTGGTGCCCATTGAGGCGATGCGCTCGGTCACGTCGGCGCTAGCGCCTCGGCCAATAGCAAGCATGGCGATGACCGAGCCCACGCCGATGATGACGCCGAGCATGGTCAGGATGGAGCGCATCTTGTTCGCGCGAATGGCGATCAGCGCCACGCGCAAGGCCTCAATCGGGCTCATCGGGGCTCCTCATGGGGATCGGCAGGAACGCCGCACTTTCCTGCATCGGTAAGTTCGTCCTTCTCGACTACCCCATCCAGGACGCGCACGATCCGCTTCGTGCAGTGCGCCACGTGGTCATCATGGGTGACCATAACAATGGTCATCCCCTGCTCATTCAGGTCATGCAGCAGTTCCAGGATGCCCGCGCCGGTGCGCGAGTCCAGGTTTCCAGTGGGCTCGTCCGCCAGAAGGATCGTGGGCTCATTGATGAGCGCCCGGGCGATGCCGACACGCTGCTGCTCGCCACCGGAAAGCTGGGAGGGGAGGTGGTTGGCCCGGTCTGCCAGCCCAACGCGATCAAGCGCCGCGCGGGCGCGTTCGTGCCGGTCGCGGCCATTGCGCGAGTACAAGAGCGGCAGTTCCACATTGGCGATTGCGGGGGTGCGTGGAAGCAGGTTGTAGGACTGGAACACGAACCCGAGCTTACTGTTGCGTACCGCAGCGAGTTCATCGTCATCCAGGCGAGAGACATCCTTGCCGTCGAGCAGGTAGGTGCCGCCGGTGGGCTTGTCCAGGCACCCGAGTGTGTTCATCAGAGTGGACTTGCCCGAGCCGGAAGGCCCCATGATGCTGACGTATTCGCCTTCCTCCACCACGAGGTTGATGCCGCGGAGGACCGGCACCAGGACCTCGCCGGTGCGGTAGGTCTTCTCGATTCCCCGCAGTTCGATCACAGGCATAGGCTCAGCGCCGTCCGCCTCCTGGGCCGGCACCCATGCGCATCATGCGCCGCATGTTCTCCTGTGAGCCGCCGGCGCGCGAGTTCCCGCCTGGCCCGCCTCTACCACCGGGGCCACCCTTGCCGCCCATGGACTCAAGCACGAGTTGGTCCCCTTCCTTGAGGCCCGAGACGATCTCAGTCCACTCGAAGTCTGCGAGACCTGTCACCACCGGGACCTGCTCTGGCGGAGCTTTCTCGCCCTTGTACAGTTCGGCGACCGACTGGCCCTCGATGCGGAATATGGCCTCGGTGGGCGCGGCGAGCACCTGCTCCTTGCGGGCGCAGATGATATTGACCTCCGCCGTCATTGCCGGCTTCAGGAGGGGATTCGGGTCCAGTATCTCCACGCGCACCATGAAGGTG
Source organism: Armatimonadota bacterium (assembly GCA_018056145.1). GTDB lineage: Bacteria > Armatimonadota > Zipacnadia > Zipacnadales > JABUFB01 > JABUFB01. Next base: position 8,229 of record JAGPGE010000010.1, on the reverse strand, counting down.
ACCACGTCGTTCTCGACGGTTCCCCGCGGGTACATCTGGACAACCTTCCCGGCGAAGATCTTGTCGGGGAGAGTCTCCACCTGGACCTCAGCGGACTGCCCGACTTTCACCTGCCCGATGTCCGCCTCATCCACCTCGGCGAGGACGAACATGCGGCTCACATCGGCGATCGTGATGATGCTGGGCCCGGTGGCTACGGCGGATCGCCCGGAGGAGATGACCGTGCCCTCCTCCACATAGCGGTCGATAACCAGACCGTCACGCGGTGCGACGACCGTCGTGTACCCGAGATTCTTTCTGGCGTTGTCGAGTTGGGCCTTGCTGCTGAGGGTGTCCGCTCTGGCCTGGGTAACCTGGTGGGCTGCTGCCACCGCCGAGAGCGTGTTTGCTCGCGCCACCGTCATTTGGGCTCTCGCTTCCCCAGCTGCCGCCCGGGCGGCCTTGAGTTCGTCCTCTTTCACCGCGTCCTGGGCCTTGCCTGCCTGCGCCCTGACAAGAGCGGCTTCGGCCTCCCGAAGGGATGCCCTCGCGGTGGCAAGCTCCTCCCGAGCCACCTCAACATCAACCGCACCGGCGCGCGCGGTCTCCAGACTCGCCTCTGCCTGATCCACCTGCGCCTGCGCCTCCTGGAGCTCTGCCGCCTGTTTTTGCTGAAGTGTGTCAGATGCGGCCTGTGCGCTCTCATAGCGGTCTCGTGCGTCGGCAACCAGGCTCTGTGCCGTATCCAGTTCCTGCTGGGATGCTCCGCCGCGTTGCAGCAGACGCTCGACCCGTTGCAGTTTCTTCTCTTCCGTATCCAGCGCGATCTTCGCCGCGGCGAGTTGCGCCTTGACGGCGGCTCGCTCTTGTGGGTGGGTGGCGGCAGTGAGCTTGGACAGGCTCTGCTTACTGGCCCGGAGCGCGGCCTCGGCTCTGCTGATTGTTGAAGACGTAATGCCAGGCTGTGCATTGGCTCGGGCTTCGGCCTGCCGGACCCGGGACTTCGCTGTCTCCAGGGCCTCCTGGGCCTGCCGGATCTCGGTCTCGGTCACCCTCCGCTGATACGACAGGGAACTCTCTGCCTGTCGCACCCGGGCATCAGCCGAACGAATCGAGCTTGATGCGGCGCTCACCTGCGCGCTGGTCGAGCGGCTCTGGCGCGTCTGGTCTGCCGCGCGCTCCGCAACCCGCGCGTTCGCGGATTGAACATTGGCCTGCGCCTGCTCAAATTGGGTCTTTGTCTCGGTCGGGTCGATGCGGGCGATGAGATCCCCTTTGAGCACCGCGTCGCCGCGATCAACGGCCATCTCGATGATCTCGCCCGCCACATTAGCCTTCACGTCTACCGTTGTCAGTGGCTCGATGGCGCCGACCGCAATCACCGACACCACCAGGTCCCTCCGCTCAACAGTCGCCGTCGCCACCGGAGGGCCTGCGTCCTGCTTCTTCCTGCCGAAGAACCAGTACCACAGTCCCACCACCACAAGGACAGCTATCGCGGGTCCGATGGCTTTTTTCACAATGCGCATATCGTCTGACCTCCGCCGGGCAAGGAGCTGGGCCGCCGGCTCCGGGCTACTCGGTTTGCCGGCTCCACAGACCCACCGCGGACCTCAGGCGGGCAGTGGCCACCTGGAGGTTGTACTGAGCATTCACGACATCCGCGTCCGCGAGGGTCAAAGACGCCTGGGCGTCGAGAACCTCAATCCCAAGCGCGTACCCTGTCTCGTACCGCACCCGCGCGATCTCCAGACGTTCCCGGGCCTCGATTAGGCCCTGTTGGGCCACACGGAGCCGTTCACGGGCATCCTGCAGCGAGATCGACGCCTCGCGCACGTCGAGAGCGATGTCCTCCTGCACCTCGCGCAGGCTGACCCGCGCCGCATCCAGACGCGCGCGGGCCCCCAGAACCTCGCTTTCCTCCTGGCGGGCATCGAAGATCGGCTTTGTTGCCGACACTGCGATTTGCCACTGCCAGTCGTTGGTAGACAGGCCGATCTGATCCCGCGACATGGACCCGGACACGCCTACAGTCACATTGCGCGAGGTGAACGCCAGTTGCAGGCGCGCCAGGGCAACTTCCACGGCGGCTGCCGCCTCGAGCGCCTCCGGTCGCCGCGCCAGCGCTAGCTTAACCAGGGCGTTCTCGTCCCCCTCGGGCAGCGCGGGCTCATCGCCCGCTATGACCATGAGAGGCTGGTCCTGGGGCATCACGAGGAGGCGGCGCAGACTCGCCAGGGCGCGCTCGTAGTCGGTGCGGGCCGCGATCACATCCCCCTGCGCCCGGGCCAGTTCGGTCTCCGCCTGAACGACCTCGAAACGCGCCACCGACCCCACTTCCAGCAGGTCCTTGCTGATAGCGAGATGCTCGGCCAGTGCGTTGGCCTGATCCACCGCGACCCGGATGATCTGTTCCGTGCGCAGGACTTCGTAGGCAGACTCGCGCGCAGTGATGTCCAGTGCGCGGGTGACTACGTCCCGCGAGAGCCGGGCCTGCTCCAGGGAACTCCGCGCGACCTTCCGTTGGCGCTCAAGTTGCCGGCCGATACCGAGCGTCTTGTTCAGGGAAAGGCGTTGGGTGGTGATCGTGTTGTCGGATTCCCTAATTCCGGGGGTGCCGTCGGGCTTCGTATAGACGGTCGATGTGGACGGCCCGGTGCGGCCCAGGGTCATCCCGGCGCTGAGAGTGATATCATCCAGGCCCAGGGCACGGAGAAGATCGGCCTCAGCCTGCTGGATCGTGGCGGCGTTGAGGTCAAGCTGGAGGCTGTCGCGAACCGCGATCTGCGCTGCCTGCTCGGGCGTGATCTGCTGGACTGTCAGGTTCGAAAGGGGAGCTGCGGTGGTCCCACCAGTGGTGGTGATTGTCTCTGGAGCGAGGAGATCCAGTGTCCCCCTGGGCGGGTCCGTCTCCGTCGGAGTCTCGGAGGGCATGGTGCCCTCCGGTGGCTGCTCCACCGTCGCGGCAGGGGTGTCTCCGGCCGGTCCGACCACGAAGACGCCGACCTGGTCCGGGGCAGCGGTCGCTATGGCAGTCGAGAGCACGACAGCGCCTGCAACGAACAGCCCCCGCAGTGCTCGGAGAACACCGGCCCGGCTGGTTGTGGCGGGTTTTTCCGCCCACTTCGTCGATGCGCTTACTCCTGGCATCATTCCTCCCGGCCTACATGCTCCGCCACGCGGTCGAGAAGGTCTGCGAGCGTCTCCTGCTCGCTGGCCGTGAGGCAGCTCATAATGCCGTCTATCCGCTCCAGGTACCGCGGCGCAAGTTCGTTGAAGACCTCAGCGCCCGCTTGCGTCAGCTTCGCCATGACCACGCGCCTGTCACCGGGGTGCGGCTCGCGCACGACATAACCCCTCTGCTCCAGCCCATCTACGAGGCTCGTGATATTCCCGCAGGTGACATGTAAGGCATCGCTGACCTCACTGAGCTTCAACCCATCAGCCCCGGCTGCATGCAGGACCCGAAGCACACCAAACTGCGGCCCGGACAAGTCGTACTCCTGGAACAGGACACGTGTGTGTCGGCGAACGGACATGCTCATCCGAAGCGCCGACAGCCACACACGCAACGGCAGGGTCGGCTCGTAGGTCACTTCTGCACCTCCGGGTTGCAGTATTTTACACGTAAAAGTTTCGGACTGCAATAGTATTCTAGACATGGAAATTCGCCCTTCGCCACGAAACACCTGCCTCATCAGGCAGGAAACGCATGGGGAGTAGGGGAAATTGCTGACCAGAAACACGGCAGAACTGGAGGGATGACATGACGCCCCGCGAACGATGGCTGCGAACCCTCAACCACGAGAGGGCCGACCGCATTCCCGCCGACTATCGCGCAACCCCGGAGGCCACCCGCAAGATCCTGGACCATCTCGGCCTGGCCAACATGGACCAACTGGCTGAGCGCCTGCATTTCGACCCGATCGTGGATGTCGGCCCGCGCTGGATTGGACCCGAACTCCCGCCGCACACCGACGAATATGGGATCGGTTACCAGGCCACGGACTACGGCATCGGGCATTACGAAGACGCCATCCATCATCCCCTGGCCCGGTTCAACTCCGTCGCCGAGATCGAGGCCGAGTACCAGTGGCCTAGCATCGACTGGTGGGACTTCTCACAAATCCCGGACCAGGTCAAGGGCAAGGAGGATCAAGTCATCCGCGGCGGCTGGTCCGAGCCCTTCGCCACCTACAAGTGGCTGCGCGGCGTGGCTCAGGGGTACATGGACCTCGTCGAGAACCCCGAGATGGTCCACTACGTCCTGGGCAAGCTCTATGACCACTGTTACCAGAAGGCCGAGCGCATCTACGAGAAGATACCCGGCATGGTCATCTGGACGTGGGTCGCCGAAGATGTCGGCTCGCAGAAGGGGCTGATCATCTCCCTGAAGCACATCGAGGAGTTCTTCATGCCCCACATGAAGCGCATGGTGGACCTGGTGCATTCCGCCGGCGCATATGCCTTCCACCACAGTGACGGCGCGGTGCGCGAGAACGTTCCCAACATGATAGCCGTGGGCATGGACGTCCTCGATCCAATCCAGTGGCGCTGCGAGGGCATGGAGCGCGAGGCCCTCAAGCGCGACTTCGGCGACAAGCTGGTCTTCCACGGGGGCATGGACAACCAGCAGACGCTCCCCTTCGGTACCGTGGACGACGTTGCCGCCGAAGTCCTTGACAACCTGCGCATTCTTGGCGGCGGCGGCGGGTACATCCTCGGGCCATGCCACAACATCCAGGCTGTCAGCCCGCCGGAGAACATCGTCGCCATGTACGACACAGCATACGAGAACTCGTGGCTCTGACTCGACAGTGATGTCCGGAGAGCGAACGATGACCAGCCGCGAACGCGTCCTTGCCGCACTTGACCACCGCGAACCCGACCGGGTGCCTCTTGACCTCGGCGGCAGTTTCGTCACGGGAATCGCCGCTACATCCCTGGATCGTCTGCGCAGGCGTCTGGGTCTGGAGGACCGCCCTGTCAAGGTGTATGACGCCTACCAGATGTTGGGTGAAGTCGAAATGGACCTGGTGGAGCGCCTCAGCCTCGACTGCCTGCCCGTGGAACCGCCGGCAATCACCATGGGCCTGCGGGCCGAGAACTGGAAGCCGTGGACCCTCATGGACGGCACCCGGGTGCTCGTGCCCGGTGCCTTCGATGTGGACATCGGACCCAACGGTGACTGGCTGTTCCCCGCAAGCGCCGATGCCTCAAGCAGGCACACCTGCCGCATGCCGAAAGACGGCTTCTACTTCGACACTATCGGCTACGGTGATTGGCATCTGGACTGGCAGCCGCCACCGATCTCCGAGATCGAGAAAGCCTCGGCGAAATGGAGCGTGCCCGCGGGTGACCTGGAATGGCTCTCTGGCAGGGCGGACAGCCTGCGCAGGAACACTGACAAAGCCCTGATCCTCGGCGCATGGCCGTACCTGGGGCTTCGCTACGTGGGCACGCTCACCGACTGGTGGACGCTGCTCGCGGCCGATCCCGGCTACGTAAAGGCCCTCTTCGAACTGTCTACCCAGGCCGCACTGCGGAATCTGGAGGTGCTCTGGGGGGAGTTGGGCAATACGGTGGACGTGATTGCCGTCACCGGCCTGGACTTCGGCACACAGCGGTCCGAGTGGTTCTCGCCCGACACATTCGCGGAAGTCTACCTTCCGGGGCTCGCAGCACAATTCGCCTGGATTCACCGGAACACAACCTGGCGCATATTCGAGCACTCCTGCGGCAGCATCGCCAATCTCATCGGAATGCTCGTGGATGCGGGCCTGGATGCGCTGAACCCGGTCCAGACGTCCGCCGCGGGAATGGACCCGGCGAAGCTGAAACAGGAACACGGTGACCGGCTCACTTTCTGGGGTGGGGGAGTGGAGACCCAGTCCACGCTGCCCTTCGGCACGCTGGAGCAGGTGCGCGAGGAGGTTCGAGAGCGAATCCGCATCTTCGCTCCGGGCGGCGGGTTCGTGTTCAACCCCGTGCATAACATCCAGCCGAATACGCCGCCACAGAACATCCAGGCGGCATATGAGGCTGCGCTCGAGTTCGGTTCCTATCCTATCAGCGTGTGAGAATGGCGCCCAATCAAGGAGACCAGCATGATACCCGATGATGTCGCCCTGCGAATGTTGCGCCAGATGATGCGCATCCGCTTCTTCGAGGAGCGCCTGAGGGACTTCTACGACTACCGTGGGTACTGCTCCATCGCCGACCCCGAGCAGGAAGCGCGCACCTCCGACGAGTTGATGAGTTGCGTGGGTTACGACTTCGCCAGCAGTGGCATGATCGGCGGCGCGGTGCACTTGTCCATTGGGCAGGAGGCAGTGTCCGTCGGGGTGTGCACCCACCTGCGGGACGATGACCTGATCGTCAGCAGCCACCGTTCCCATGGGCACGCAATCGCCAAAGGCTGCGGCCTGAAGCCCGCGCTGGCCGAACTGATGGGCCGCACGACCGGCCTGAGCGGCGGTTTCGGCGGCTCAATGCACCTGTTCGACGTAGAGCATGGTTTTCTGGGCGGCAACGGAATCGTGGGCGGACAGGTTCCGATCGCCCTCGGACCGGCTTTCGCGGCCAAATATCGGGGCGGCGACCAGGTGTCCGTGGCGTTCTTCGGAGACGGAGCCGCAAACCAGGGGACGGTGCATGAATCCATGAACCTGGCGGCCCTGTGGAAGCTGCCCGTGCTGTTCGTCTGCGAGAACAACCTGTACGCCAATACCACTCCGTATGGCCTGTCTACCGCCACAAACGATCTCGCTCCTCGCGCGGCGGGCTATGGTATGCCCGGTGTGGCGGTGGATGGTCAGGATGTGACCGCGGTCTACCAAGCGGCCGGTGAGGCCGTCGAGCGTGCTCGCACCGGCGGCGGCCCCACCTTCATTGAAGCGAAGACCTACCGCTTTGAGGGCCACTGCGGCGTGTCCTCCGGCCACCAGAACCCCGCCGAATGCGAGGAGTGGAAGAAGCGCGATCCGATTGTGCTGTTCCAGGCCTTGTTGCGCCAGCGGGGTATCGTCGATGACGAGGGAATCGCGGGGATGACCCACGCTGTGCTGGCCGAGGTGGACGAGGCGGAAGCCTTCGCGATCGAGAGCCCGCTGCCCGATCCCTCTGTGCTGGACGCATTCGAGGTCTGACCCGCGCCGCAATCGCAGGCTCACAACAGGAGGACAACTCATGCGAGAGATCACATACGCCGCGGCCATCGGGGAAGCGCTCCGCGAGGAGATGGAGCGCGACGAGAACGTGTTCGTCATCGGCGAAGACATCGGCTCGGTGCGCGAAGCCGACGACCTGTTCGCCGCATTCCGGGAGCGGCGCGCCTGGCAGACGCCAATCTCCGAAGCCGGGTTCACGGGTCTTGCGGTCGGTGCTGCCGCTTCCGGGCTCAGGCCGGTTGTGGAGATCATGTACTGCGACTTTCTGGGCGTCTGCCTGGACCAGGTCTGCAACCAGGCCGCGAAACTCAGTCTCATGTCCGGCGGCGCGTACAAAGTGCCGATGGTCATCAAGACCCCGGCCGGCTGCGGCACCCGTGAGGGGGGCCATCACAGCCAGAGCCTTGAGGCGTGGCTCATCCACACCCCCGGCCTGAAAGTGGTTATGCCCTCCACTCCCTACGACGCCAAAGGCCTAATGAAGAGCGCGATCCGCGACGACTGGCCGGTAGTCTTCATCCAGCACCGCCTCTTGCACCCCCTTGCGGGCGAGATCCCGGATGATGACTACACGGTGCCGCTGGGCCAGGGCGTCGTGCGGTCGGAGGGCACGGATATCACGGTAGTAGCCTGGTCATATGCGGCGGTCAAGGCCCAGGAGGCTGCGAAGCGGCTGGAGGGAGAAGTCAGCGTCGAAGTGGTTGATCCCCGCAGCCTGGTGCCTTTCGACCTGGAGACGGTTCTCGCCAGCGTGCGCAAGACCGGACGCCTGCTCGTGGTCCAGGAAGCAGCCGAACGCGCCGGGGCCGGCGCGGAGATCGTGCGGCTGGTGGTCGAGGCGGACATGGCAACGCTGAAGACCGCGCCGAAGGTCCTGGGCAGCCGCAATATCCCTATGCCGTACAGCCCGCCCCTTGAGGATGCCGTCATCCCGCAGGTACACGATATCACTCGGACCATCCGCGAAATGGTCGGCTAAACCGCATTGGGGAGCATTACATGAACGCGCCCATCGGCTGCTGCGTCATCGGCTACGGTCCGCAACACAACTTCGGCTGGGCTCACTCGGCCTGGATCGACC
>JAGPGE010000451.1 GCA_018056145.1 Armatimonadota bacterium | reverse complement strand
GTGCGGGCTCGGACGCCACGTTGCGCATCTCCCACGGGTCCTCGCGCAGGTCATACAACTCGTCCACGTCGTCGCGATTCCAGATGTACTTGTGGTCACCCGAGACCACGCAACGCTGGTACAGGTCCGGTACCAGGTTGCCATTGTACTCGCAGAAAACCGCTTCGTGAAGCAGATCACCGTAGCTTCGCGTCTCCAAAGATCCGGCTGCGCCACCATGTTCCAGCCGTGGGGTGTGCGCGTCTCCCTGCGCACGGGGCCCGTGCCCTGGACGGTGGGCACACCCATGACCTGGCTCCTCTCGCCCGGCAGGCTTACGTTCCGTCTTGCCCAGCAGCGGCCGCAGGGAGTGACCTTGCATGGCCTCGGGCACCGGCGCCCCGCACAGGTCCAGGATCGTGGGGGCGATGTCCACGTGGCTGGTCAGCTGGTCCCGGGGCCCAGGCTGCGCGCCCGGGGCTGACACCATCATCGGCAGGTGGATTGATTCCTCATAGCACACCATCTTCTGGAAATACTGGTGGGCGCCCAGCATCTCGCCGTGGTCCGGGTGGAAGATGACCGCGGTCTCATCCAGGCCCCAGCGCTCGTCTGCGGCTTCCAGCACCTTGCCGATGCAGTGGTCCACAAGCGTCACGCAGCCGTAGTATGCCGCCCAGGCCTCGCGCCAGTCATCCGGGGACTTGCCCGCTCCTACCTGACCCGGCAGATGTTCCAGGTGCATGCCCGGCTTGCCCTCTTGGGTGCCCGGTACGTTGGGCGGAAGCTCGATGTCCGCGGGGTCGTACATGCTGAAGTAGGGCTCCGGGATCACAAAGGGCGGGTGCGGCATCCACAGGAAACACATGAGAAACGTTGGCTGGTCTTCGGGCGATTCGCGGATGAACTCGGCGGCCCGGTCGGCGAAGTACACGTCCTCGAAGTCCTTCAGCTCGAAGGGGTGCCTGCCCGGTTTCGGCGCGGAGAACCGGTGGGTTACGATGCTGTCGCCGATCCGGGTGGGACAGGGGTGCTGGTGCGGGCTCATGTCGGGGAGCTCCAGGCCGCGCTCACGGATATGCCGGAGCCAGTCTGCCTTCGTGATGAAACTGCTGAAGGCCGGGTTCTCGCTGAGCGGCGGCACAGTCCGCACGTGATCAACCCCGACATGGCCCACCCGGTACCCCGACTCGGCCATGAGTTCGCCGATGGTGCGCTCTCCGGGGTTGAGTTGGGATGCCTCACGGTCGCCGGCGGCTCCGAAGCCGTTGACAATCGCCCCGCATGAATGGGAGTAGCGCCCGGTATGGAGCGAGGCGCGCGCCGGCACGCACAGCGGGCAGGTGCTGTAGTGGCGCTGGAACACGGCTGAGCGCGCGGCGAGGGCATCCAGGTGGGGCGTTCGCACCGGGCGATCCGAGTAAGCGCCGACACAGTCGCGGCGATGCTGGTCGGTCATAATCCAGAGGATATTGGGCGGCATTGGGGCCTCCGATTCGGGCGGTTGCGAGGGGTGTATGGACCCGGTGCGAACAGTGGCCGGGGCGGTACGGGTCGGTGCCCTACAGACGGCAGGGAGGACGGCCAGACTGAAGATGGTCCCTTGCGCTGCGCCCGTGCGGTCGCCATGCCCAACGCGCACCCCTACTATGTCCCTCCAACTGGTGGGGGAGGAATGTCCGTTGCGGGACGCTGCTGCGACCTGAACCGACTGCGGCCGGATCTCGAGAGCAAAGGGCTACCGCACGCCTCGCTGCAGGACTCTATCGTTCCAACACCTGGAGCAGTGTCTCCGCGAGACAGTACACAGAATCCGCGGCCTGCCTGGCCGTTGCGACCAGCCCCAGCACCACCACGGCCACGCCGGCCAGCGTCAGTATGACGCCTGCGAAGGTTGCCTCGTGTCGGGGCACAGCCTGACCTTGGCGTTCCGTCATGAGCCGCTCCGCGCGCCTGTGCGCATCCACACGCCGGCGCCAGCCATTCAGGGCGCCTGGCAACAGACTGCGCTCCGACTTCTCCCTTGACGCCTGCGCAAGCCGCCGGATGCCCGCAGCCACGACCCGCGCCGAATGCTCCGCCGCGGCGAAATCATCACACGCGCGCTCAGATTCCTCCCGCCGGTAGCGGTGGAAGAGATGGGTCGTAGGCACGTAGGGCAGACACGTCACGGACGCAGACATCAGGAGGTCCAGGGCATTGTCGGCCCGCCGGTGGTGGGCGATCTCGTGGGCAAGGGCCGCCGCGAGTTCATCGCCTGGCAGGAGGTCCACCACGGCGCTGGTCACGATCGTGACCGGCTGCAGGAAGCCGACAGTTGCCAGAAAAGCCTCCGGATGCTCGACGATCGCCACGTCGGATGCTCCCGGACTAGCGCTTCGGAACCGCGCGGCAGTTCGCGAGGATCGCACCGCACCGGCCACGAACCGGACCAGCCCTGCTATAAAGAGCGCGATGCTGGCCCAGCCGACCGCCTGCATGTAGAGTGATCCGTCGGGCACCCGCTGGATCCAACGCGCACACAGATGGAGGCGTCCCGATATGAGGTGGGGCGAACCGTAGGGGTCATGGAGCACGGCGCCCAGCCCGTATCCGGCGGCAAGAAGGCCGCCGAGAACCGGGAGCAGCGCAGCTCCAAGCCAGACAAAGGAACGAGCCGCGGCCTTCTGGGTGGTGAGACTCTCGGCCACGGCCAGCGAGGGGAGGTACAGGAACAGGCTCAGGGTGGTGGCCACCGCCGCGAAGATCACGCCGGCGGCCACAAATGCCGACAGCATCAGCCCTTCTGCTCTCGGCGCTTCTTCTCGATCAGTGCTGCAAGGGAGTCGAGCTTGCCCGGATCATTCTCGCTCAGGGCTTCCACGAAGTATGACATCGCCGGCTCAGCGAAAGTGGACAGCAGCCCATCAACCACCTGCCGCGTCACCGTATCGCTCAGTTCGCTGCGGCTCACACGGGCCGTGTAGTGGTAGGCCTTGCCGCGCATGGTGCGGGCTAGGAACCCCTTCTTATGCAGCCGGCTGAGGGTAGTCATCACCGTGGTGTAGGCCGCCTGCTTGCCCGACTGGGCGAGGGTCTCCTGTACGTCCTGCACACTCACCTCGCCGTCAGCAGACCAGACAGCGTCCATGATCTGGACCTCGAGATTGCCCAGAGTCTTTTCCAGACCGTCCTTGCCCGGCCGGAATACCGGAATATCGGGACCTTTCCGTGAACTCATTGTCCGCGCCTCCATCCGGCCTCGTTCGCTACCGGGCGCTGGTGCCGGTGTTTGTGCGCCCGCCTGCTATTATTGACGATAGTAGGAACATATAGTTCCATCAGGTTACTATCAATTATAGTAGCAGTGGCCCGGTTGTCAACCCATTCGACCACCGGCGTGCGTTGACACGCCAGGAATCGCAGCCGGGGACTGGCTCACTCACCAGTCCCCGGTTCGATTGACAGCGACAGCAGTAGGAGAGTCTACCCCGTATACCAGGCGCGCGGGTAGGCGTCGGACTTGACCAAGTTCTTCGCATGGCCGTCATACCACAGCACATTGCATGAATCGGTATGGCGCCAGTACTCGGCCACGCGGGTGGGGTATGCGCGCCACTGGGTCAGGTTCAGGGTCTGGCCGCTGGCCGGGCAGAGCATGTCGCCATTGTCATCCATCCGCTGCTCCCATGAGTCGTGACACAAGATCGTCTCGGCAGGCTTGTCGAAGTTGTTCCAGGTCCCCCCGTTGCTGGTGACATAGCCGTTGAGACCGTAGGTGGTGTTCGCCACCTGCTCAGCAGTTCCACCGTACAGGTCGACTTCCTTCATGGAAGGGCAGCGCCAGATCTGGCGGTTCTTGATGTACGGGTCATAGAACGCGCCCCAGTACAGGTCATTGCTGCTCCACGCCCGGTCCTCGGGCCAGAAAGCGCCGTTGCGATGCGGGTGACAGTAGCCGTCGTAGTCCTGTTGGTACATCCGGAACGCGATGCCGATCTGCTTGAGGTTGCTGATGCAGTTGGCCTGTTGTGCCTTCATCCGCGCCCGGGCGAATACCGGGAACAGAATCGCGGCCAGGATCGCGATGATCGCAATGACCACCAACAGTTCGATCAGTGTGAAGCCTTTTTTGCTCATTCCGAGTCTCCCTTCATGCGTTTGCATGCACGTCACGACTGGAGCATACGGAACAGGCCTTAAGAAGATGACAAGGTTACGTTGCGCTATCATTAAGGGACACTGGGCACGGTTGCCCGAGGTTTCCGGGTGCACAGTGGCGAACATACTTGTTGGGCGTCGCGTCATTGTCACTGTCTCCCCCGGCTCCGCCGGCATCAATGCCCTTGGAGGCGATCCCATTGCGCCTGCTCCTCAGCGTTATCACACTGGTCCTTTTCGTCACGGCGGTCCCCTGTCTTGCCCAACCCGCAGCCGGCGAAGGGGGAAACACGCCGCCCGGAACCCCTATCAAGGCCAAGTCGGAGAAGTTCACTCTCGAGTGTCCCGTCGGCTGGCAGAGCCGCCAGTATGAAAAGCTCGAGGAATCCATGACCGCGAAGCTCATCATGCAGGGCGGACTCATGAAGATGCTCGGGGAGGACCCGAAGGTCACTGACAACCTCAATCTGTGGTGGTCGCCCCAGGGCGAGGCATCCTGGTTCATGACCGGGATCGCGTCCGTGCACCGGATCGAGACCAAAGACGACGTGGACATGAAGAAGGTCTGGATCGACTTCAACGGCGGCAAGCTGCCGGACGGGATCAAGGCCCAGCCGGCCCAACTGGGTGACTACGTGGGCATCCTCGGTGGCGGGTTGCTGCAGCAGCCTCCGCTGTACATCGCCGCGGCTCTCATTTCGCAGGGCAAGTCCACCTACGTCGCCACTATCATGGGCCAGCAGCAGGCAATCGCGCCGCAATGGCCCAATTTCATGAAGCTCCTATGCAGCCTGAAGGCGAGCGATCTCAAAGCCCAGAAACTCGAGGACTTCCTGAAGCAGGACACCGCCCCGGAAGAGGAAGGCGACGAGGACGAGGGTGGCGACAAGACTGACGACGCGGCCGATGCGAAGGAGCAGTAAATGAACGCTCCGTGCGCTTCAGCACTCGCTCTCACCGTGCTGTGCGGGCTGTGCATTGCTGTCAACGCTCAGCCTGGAGTGACCGTGCGGGACGGGAAGCTCATCAAGGACGAAGCCCCTCTGCGCGCCTTCGGGGTGAATTACTGCGACCTGTTCCAGGAGCTCATCGCCGATGGGGACGATGACCGCACACTCCGGGGCCTGCGCTTCCTTGGCGAGAAGAAGATCCCCTTCGTGCGATTCTGGGCCTGCGGATTCTGGCCCTCGGACTGGGATCTGTATTTCGCGGACAAGCCCGAGTGG
>JAGPGE010000452.1 GCA_018056145.1 Armatimonadota bacterium | reverse complement strand
TGGGTTCCGTACGGGGCCATTCTTCTGGCAGGCGCGGTGCCGCTGGTACTGGGGCTCTACGACCGCTTGACCATGGAACGCAGACTGATCCAGCGGCAGTTCGATGCCTATGTGTCGCCCGATGTCCTGCGCGAGCTGATGAACGAGCCTGATGTGATCCGCGAGAGCCGCCGGCGCGAAGTTACGCTTCTGTTTGCCGACGTGCGCGGCTCGACAACACTCTCGGAGAGCATCCCGCCGGAAGTCTGGGTGGCGCAACTCAATGAGTACCTCACCCAGATGAGTCTCGCGATCTTCGCTTTCGACGGCTACCTAGACAAGTTCATGGGCGACGGGATCATGGCGTGCTGGAACGCCTTCGGCACGCAGGAGGAGGACCACGCGCAGCTTGCAGTGCGGGCAGGGAAGCAGATGCTGGCGCGTCTGGAGCTGCTCAACCGGAAGTGGGAACGGGAGTCCGATCGAACGCCTCTGCGGATCGGCATCGGCATCCACTCGGGACAGGCTGTGATGGGCAATGTGGGCTCGGAGGAGCGTACGCAGTTCACTGCCATCGGCGACACGGTGAACACCGCCTCGCGCATCGAGGGCCTGTGCAAGAACTACCAGGTGGAGTTCATCATCAGCGAGACCACGGCGCGGCTCATCCCTTCCGATGAGCCTGTTCGCGATCTCGGCGAGACGGACATTCGCGGAAGGGAGGGCAGGATACGGGTCTTCGAGGTCGTGCGCCCGAAGCAGGGGGGAGATGAATGCGACAAGGATGCGGTGACATATGGCGCTGTTCGGGGGCAGGAAGAAGGCAAAACCGAAGAGTGAGGACGAACTGTTCGCCGATGCGCTGGTGGACCTGGCCGGCGACCTGGACCGGAAGGAGCGCAAGCGGAAGCGGCGGTACAGCAGGTTCGTGTTGCCTGCGTGGCTGGACCGGCGGGTGCTCATCGGCCTGGCGGCCATCCTCGTGGTCATCGTCGCCGATGGCGTTCGCCGGGAGAACCAGGAGTTCTCGGCAACGCTGACTGATTTCGGAGGGCGGGTGCTGGTGGCGCAGTCCGAGCATTCGCAAGGCATCCCGGCCCAGGCGAACCAGCAACTCGCCGACAACAACGTGCTTCTTACGGGACCGAACTCGTACGCCACCTTGGAGTACCCTGACGGCAGTGTGACGAACCTCGGGCCCAGCGCGCATCTGGTGATCAAACTCCTGGAGTACAGCCGTAGCGGGCGCTGGCGATCCCGGACGCTCATGCTCAAGGCCGGGCAGGTGTGGTCCAGCGTTGGCCCCAACTTCGGCGCGGAATCCGAGATGAAGGTATACACGCCCTCAGCGGTGGCTGCCGTGCGCGGGACTAGGTATGCGGTGGGGTATGACCCTGCGAAGCGCACCACGGCGGTCAGCTGCAATGACGGGTTCGTGCAGGTGGATGGTTTCACCGGGACGCCCACGTACGTGGCGCAGGGCGGGATCAGCACGGTGTCCTACGGAAGACCGCCGAAGGCTCCCCAGTGGATGAGCGATGAGGAGCGCGCGACGTACCAGGCTCAGGCGTCGCTCTTCAGGCCGATCCCACCGGAGCTGTGGCTGAAGACCTTCGAGCTGACCATCACCCAGACGCTGGACGCGCCCCTGTCGATCCTGGGCATCGGAAAGTCCTCCTGGGCGCGGGGAGCGGCGGACATCGCGCGCCGCACCGCCGCGCAGGAGCAACTTCGGCGGATCATGCAGATGCTCGAGGGCTATCCGCGCTACCCCGACTTCGTGAACCCGATCACCCTCGAGGAACTGGGGGTCCCGTATGACGAGGCCAGTCGGATGCTCAAGGCCTTCCACGGGAACGCGATCCGGAAGTACGAGCCTGGAGCCGGTGGGCGCAGCTACCGCATGGTCGTCCAGGCGCGGGATAAGAGACGCACCACTTACGAGTTGACGCCGACGGGCATCCGAAGAATGGAGGACGAGTGAGTCGGTCTTTGCGATTCGTCGTCTTCTCGTTAGAATGGTACCGCCGTCCACAAACACTCGCAGGAGGTACGGACAGGAGACGCGGCTTCACCCTGATCGAGCTGCTTGTCGTCATCGCGATCATCGCGATCCTCGCGGCGATCCTGTTCCCGGTCTTCGCCCGAGCGAGAGAAAAGGCGCGGCAGTCAAGCTGCCTATCGAACATCAAGCAGCTCGCCACCGCCTGGCTGATGTACGCCCAGGATTACGATGAGATTACGTGTCCAACGTACGACAACACTTCGAACCCCTGGTACATGTGGGTCTACGTGGATTCCTCGGGCAATCTGCAGTCCCGGCTCATGCCCTACGTGAAGAACGCCCAGGTCTTCCAGTGTCCCAGCGCCCCCACCGCCAAGGCCACCTACGGCATGAACTACCTGATGACCTACTACTACAACTACCCGTCCGGCGGGTACGGGAATGGGGCCGTGGCGCTGGCCAAGATCAAGCGCCCGGCGGAGATCGTGGTCATGGCTGATTCGACAGAGCGGTCCGGGAGCGTCTGCTACTACGTGGGCAATGCCAACTTCCCTGGCTACGCATACCGCACCACCGGCTACATCTGCGGCGGCTGCGATCCCCGGCATAACGACGGTGTGAACTGCAACTTCGCCGACGGTCACGCCAAATGGCTCAAGGGCGACCAGTTCGCCCCGGAGAACAACAGCGATCGGCTGCGGCAGCTTCTTTACTACTGGAACTGACACGCATAGCACAAACCTGCACAGACACGGACGGCGCCGGGTACTGCCCCGGCGCCGTCCTGGTTCGCCGGTCTGCCGCGCTACGACCGTCGCGCCTTCCGCCGGATCGTGTTCATCCCCACGGCGACGATGACCACCGTGCCCACGATCACGCCCTCCCAAAGCGATGCGTTCTTGCTGATCACCAGGTTCAGGCCATTGAGGATGACGCTCAGGATCGTTGCCCCCAGAAGCGTCCCGAGGACGCTGCCTTCGCCGCCCGTGAGACTGCAGCCGCCGATGACTGAGGCAGCGATAGCGTTGAGTTCGTAGGCGATTCCGCTGGAGGGGTTGCCCTGGCGTGCGTAGCCCGCGAACACCACGCCCGCAACTCCGGTGAGCAGCGAGCACAGGCAGTATGCCAGCAGCTTCACCCGGTCCACGTTGATCCCCGACAGCCGCGTGGCTTCCTCATTGCTGCCCAGGGCGATCATGTACTTGCCGTGGATCGTGTTTCGCAGGATCACCATGGCGATCAGGGCGACCAAGACCAGCACAAGCGCGGGGGTGGGAATGCCGGCGGGACGGCCGTTGCCGAGCCAGGTCATGCCCTCGTCCACAATGGGGATGGGCAGGGAGTCGGTGAGCAGGAGCGAGACGCCGCGCAGGATGCACATTGTGCCCAGGGTGGCCACGAATGGCTGCAGGCCGACGCGCGAGATCAGCGTAGCGTGCAGGGCCCCCACTCCGAGAGAGGCCGCGAGCACGATGGCGATTGCTGGGGCCGCGGGCATCCCCAGATTCACGGTCAACAGCCCCGCCAGCACCCCGGCGAAGGCAATCAGCGAACCCACCGACAGGTCGATCCCGCCGGCGATGATGACGAAAGTCTCGCCGATGGCGAAGATTGCCAGGAGCGCGATCTGCCGCGACAGGTTCTGCAGATTGGCGTGGCGAAGGAAACTCTCGCGCGGGCCCTCGCCCATGAGCAGAATCACCGCGACGATCAGTGCGAGGCTCAGGAAGATCCCGGCCTCACGCGTGCGCAAGAAGCCCAGTGAGGCGTGCAAGACGAATGACTTTCGTGGTGAGCTTTCTGGGTTCATGTGGTCAACTGTCCGTCAGGATTGGCGGTCAACGATACGGTACCCAATATGGCGCCAGGCCCTCCCCGGTTCATCTCATGCCTTCTGCGCGGCCAGAGCCATGATCTCCTCTTCGCACAGCCGGTCGCCGGGAAGCTCGCCAGCCGGTCTGCCTTCGCGCATCACCAGCGCCCGGTGAGACAGGCCGATGATCTCCTCCATCTCCGATGACACCACCACCACCGCCACGCCGCTTTCCGCGATGCGGGCAATCAGACGGTACACTTCCTGCTTGGCGCCCACGTCGATGCCGCGGGTCGGCTCGTCCAGCAGGAGTACCTTCGGCTCGATGGCCAGCCACTTCGCCAGCAGCACCTTCTGCTGGTTGCCGCCGCTCAGGCTCACAACGGGCTGTTCGCGGGAGGCGGCGTGCACATCAAGCTGCCCTATGAAGCTGTCGGCGACACTGCATTCACGGCTTTCGCGGCGGAACATCCCGCGTGCGAGATTCCGCAACACTGCCAGCGTGATGTTGTCGCGCAGGCTGAGCGGCAGGTGCAACCCCTCGGACTTGCGATCCTCCGGCACGAAGCCGATCCCAGCGCGCATTGCCTCGGCAGGAGAGTTGCCTACCGGCTGCCCGAGCACGGACACGCGCCCGGCTCTCCTCCTCGACGCGCCGAAAATGGCCCGCAGAAGTTCTGTCCGTCCCGCTCCGACGAGTCCCGCGATTCCCAGCACTTCGCCCGAGCGCACTTCGAAGGAAACCGGCTCCGCGATTCCGTAAGCCAGCAGGTCATCCACGCGCAGGATTACTTCGCCAAGGCTCCTGGGGCGATCTGGAAAGAGAGTGGAGAGTTCGCGCCCGACCATGGCCGTCACGAGTTGGTCCTGGGTGGCCTCGGACGAACGTATCTCCGCCACCTTCAGGCCGTCGCGGAAGACCGCGATGCGGTCCGAGATCCGCAGAACCTCATCCAGCTTGTGCGAGATGTAGATCACCGAAATGCCCTGCCGGCGCAGGCTGGCCACGATCTGCAGGAGCGCATCCGCATCACCCGTAGACAGAGATGACGTGGGCTCGTCCATGATGAGTATGCGCGCGTTCAGGGACAGCGCCCGGGCGATCTCCACCCGCTGTTGCGCCGCGATGCTCAAGTGCATCACCAGCGTCCCGGGGTCCACGTCGAGGCCGACGAGTTCCAGCATCTCCGCGGCTCGTTCGCGCAATGCTTTGCGGTCCGAGAGCTTGAGCAGCGGCACGTGCCACGGTTCGCGGCCCAGCAGGATGTTGCTCTCCACGCTCAGGTGAGGGACCAGGTTCAGTTCCTGGTGAACCACCGCGATGCCCAGGGTCTGCGCAGTGCGCACATCCGGGATCGCGCGACGCTCATTGTCGACTTCGATGGCGCCAGCGTCCGGCTGGTGTACGCCCGCGATGATCCGGGCGAGAGTGGACTTCCCCGCGCCGTTCTCGCCGATCAGGCCGAGGACTTCGCCAGGCAGCAGATCCAGATCGACGCCGCCCAACGCAACGGTGTTGTCGAAACGTTTGTGAATGCCTTGCAGGCT
>JAGPGE010000450.1 GCA_018056145.1 Armatimonadota bacterium | reverse complement strand
TCTCTGGCGCGGTGTTGTCGATGGTGACGTTCAGGATATCCAGCGTGTGCTCGAGGCTGCCGGTGGGGTTGGCCCGTCGGTCGCTGGCGGTGATCCGCAGGTCGTAGACACCGTCCGCGAAGTCCTTGGTGTTCCACTCGAACTCACTCTTGGTGACCCCATCCTTCACGGTCTTCCAGGCTTCCTCGCCA
Source organism: Armatimonadota bacterium (assembly GCA_018056145.1). Taxonomy (GTDB): domain Bacteria; phylum Armatimonadota; class Zipacnadia; order Zipacnadales; family JABUFB01; genus JABUFB01. The sequence continues at coordinate 5,154 of JAGPGE010000450.1, read as the reverse complement.
TGCTTGCGGGCCTCGATTCGCGCCTCAAGCTCGTCCTTGTCCGCGTCCTCCATCTTCCACTTGAGGGTGAACTTGTCGCTGATCGCCGCGCCCTCTTTCGGGGTGGGGTCCTTCACCTTCGGCCGCTGGTTCTCGGGCAGGTACCTCACCCGCAACCAGTCCAGCCAGGGGTCCTTGGTATCCTCGCCTTTGGCCAGCGTCAGCTTGTACTGGAGATACCGCGCCGTCGGTGGTCCCGCAAGGTCCCGCCCGGGCTTTTCGAGGGCAAAGCACCACGGGCTCCAGCCACCATATTCGGGGTCGCTGGTGTTGCCCGAGCGCATCCGCAGTTCCATGCGCGTGCCCTCGGGCAGGGAGGCGCGCCAGTCTGCCCGGCCCCAGCGAGACGGTCGCTTGGCGTCGAGAATGCCCGACTCCAGGCTGCCCTCGCAGGCTGCCTGCAGGTCGGCGGTGTACAGTTGCACCGGGCTGGTGGTGGCCAGGAACAGGCGGCTGCCCCTTGCCGCGAGAGCAGTGCAGGGACGGCCTTCATCTCGCCGCGCCAGGGACTGAATATCGCGATCCACGATGCGTACCACGCGCCCGTCTTCATCCAGCGCGGCGTAGACGACGCCGTTCACCGCGGCCAGGCTGATGACCCCGCCGCTGTCGGCCTTGAACAGCTCCGTGATGTCGCCGTTCTCGGCCACCGAGATGACTCTGCCCGTGGGCGCGGTGGAGAAGACCACCGAGCCGTCCGCGGTCAACTCGATCCCGGTCACTTCGTCTGTGCCGGAGTCATACAGGGCGGTCAGTTCCCGCTTCGCATTCAGCCGGTACAGGCCCCCTCGGTCCGCGGTCCCCACGTACAGGTCCTCGCCCTTGAGCAGCAGCCTTGTGGCGTGCTCCTGGGGCAGAGTGGCGATGCGGCTGGTGTCGCCCTGCGCCGAAATGTGGTACACCGCCGCGCCCGGGCCAACCGCGGCGTAGTAACCGTCGAAGCCGTCGCCCACCAGCGCCCAGACGTACAGGTCCTCAAGGGTGCAGAGGGTCTCGGTCTTGCCATCGCGGATTGCCAGCACCTTTCCGCCGGGGAAGGTCGCCGCGATCACCGCGCCGTCACTGCCAATGCACAGCGCTGAAACGCCGAACTCGCCGGTATCCGCTAGCAGGCTCTTGTCACCGTTTTCAAGCGCATATACCCGGCCGGGTTTGATCGTCCCCGCATATCCTTTGTCCGTGGCAGCCGCGAGGCACCAGACCAGCATCTCCTCGGGCTCGCCGGTCTTTTTCCAGTTGGGCGCGATCTCCACGCGGCCGTCGCTGCGAACCGCGAGGCCCTCGAGTTCGCCAGCGCTGAAATCCTCCGCGCTGGTCTGCTCCCAGACCGAAGGCTTCCGGCCCACGTCGCCCTTCTTCTTGTCCTTGGGCTGGGTGCCCTCCGTGTCAGGCTTCTCCTTGTCGCCCTTCTTGCCCTCATCGGCGCCCTCATCCTCGTCCCCGTTCTCCTCGTCGGCAGCTTCGGCATCCTCATCGTCCTCGTCATCCAGCGCCTCGTCATCTTCTTCTTCGCCGCCATTGAGTTCGAGGCTTGGGGTCACGCGGCTTGCTGCCCGGCGGGTCGCGCCTGAGCGGGGCTTTTCGAAAGCCGATGCGGCCCACCACAGGGACGCGGGCACACCGTCGGGAGCCGGCGGCGGCGCCAGCGTCTCATCCTCATCCTCGGAGCTACTCGGGCTGGGAGATGGCGCCTTGCCCACCTTGCCCTCGCGGTCCTCAGTGGGAAGCGTCACGATCGCGCCGCCGTAGACGAGCCAGGGCATGTCCAGAGTCTTGGAGACTTCCGCGCCGCCGGCCGCCAGGTCAGTGCGCGGCGAGTTCATGAGCGCGGACTTGAGCATCTCTGGAAGCCGGAACAGCCGGGTGCCTTCCACCGAGATGTCCCGCGTGGGCAGTCCGGCGGCCACGAAGAGCTGGTCGCCGCGTTCCAGCGTCTCGATCTGCTCAATGGCGCTTTCGAGGTTGTAGAACGTGGGCGGCAGAATGCCCACGCGCGACCGCACCGCCATCGCCGAGTCGCCGCCGGACACTCCGATGCGAATGCGGCCCTTAGCCAGCGAGACCGGCATGTGCAGCTTGATCGCCTTCTCGATGATGTCGCCGTCATCGGGCCGCAGGCGCACGCGCACGGTGATGTCCTCGCCCGCCTTCGCCACCGGTTCGTCCACCGTCACCGATTCAACCGCCGCTGTGTCGTCGGCATCCCACAACTCCGCGCTGTACTCCAGCCCCGTCACATCCTGCGGACGGAAGCGGTTATCGGTGAGCATGTACGAGGCGGCCATCATGCCGCTGATCGCCGGCATCGAAAGCATCCCGTCGTGGTAGAAGATGTCCTCCCGGGTGATCTCGTGACCTTTCTCGCCCTTCACCCGGAACCGCACCTTCACCATGCCCTCCCCCTGGGAGTTGTAGCTGTTGAGTATCGCCGTGAGGACGCTTGTGCCCATGAGTTGCGGGGTCATCACACGCTGGCGCATGATCTCGACGCGGTACGTGTCCGTGATCTCCCGGCTCCTGTCGGTGATCGTGATGGTCGCCGGGACCTTCGGCGCGGTGGGCCCCAGTATCCCCCCGATGGCCCAGTTGCGGTCCTGGGTGATGGTGCCCACGTCCTCCATGACGGACATCATCTTATCGGTGCGCGAGTACCGCGGCACGAAGTCGTGGACCCACGAGGTGGTCAGCGGAAATGCCACCTTGCCGAACTCCATGTACGGGTGGCCGAAACCCAGGATCAGGTCTCCGTCCACGTAGGTGACGGTGCCGCCCGTGCTGATGTCGATATCACCAGACACCAGGGACGAGCCCAATGCCGCGCCGGGCTCGATCTTGACGGGCACGGTGTACCGGCTCTTGCCCGGTCCGGCGATGGCTTCCATCCCGTAGGGCTTGAGCACGCCGTTGAGATGCTCCAGCGCCTTCGGGGGCAAGCCGGCGCAGTAGACCGGCGCGGTCACGGGGGCGAGGACCATGGTGTGGGCGTCAGCGAAAGCCTCACCCTCGTGGCCCGGCGGCGCGATCCGCACGCCCGTGATTTCCCGCCCAGCGGCACTGAAGGGCTCGCGTACCAGGGCGTATTCGGGCTTGCGCTCCGGCGCAAGCTGCCCCACCATCTCCTCGGCCGGCTTGTCCAGCGCGTTCAACATGGAGTTGATGGTGGTGATGCCGCAGATCGGCTCGCGCACCCACTGCCAGCCGTAGGCAATGGCGCCCACCAGCTTACCGTTGATATAGACGGGGCTGCCGCTCATGCCGCCGATGATCCCCGATTCGCGCTCCACCACCGGGCCGTCCAGCACCTTCGCGATCACCAAGTCCATCCCGGAGTTGGAGTTCTCCAGGACGCTGAGGATCTCCAGGTTGAACTCGGTGATGGTGGTTCCGGCGAAGACCGTCTTGCCGACGGCCCTCATGCCCCGCTCCACCTCACTGCTGAGCATCATGGTGTCCCGGTTGAAATGGGGGCTCAGCCGTTCCGCCGCCAGCGCGGGCATGGTCATACAGACGGCCAGCAGGCCAATGAGGGTCCACAGGCGCATGGGCATGTCCTTTCCTGTCTCGTCTTCGACATATCCGGCGATCCGTCTTCCACTGCGTCTCGCGGGAAGGTTGTCGCGAAGGACCTTGCGAATACAGGGCAATAGGGAGCCGGCCTGACTGGCCCCCGTCGCCGATCCGAAGAAGAATCAGGCTACATAATACCCAGTTCCGGGAGGAACGGCAAATGGTCGAAGTCAAGGCTGCGTTCATTGGGGCCGGAGGCAATGCGCAGGGGCATATGCAGCGCTTCGCCGAGGCCGAGGGAACCCGTATCGTGGCGGTCTGCGACATCAACGAGACCCTGGCAACCGAGGTGGGCGTGAAGTTCAACGCACCCGCCTACACGAGCCACCAGGCCATGCTGGACGAGATCGACGCGGATGCCGTCTATGTGAGCGTGCCGCCCTTCGCCCACACTGACGCGGAGATCCTCGCGGCGCAGAAGGGCTGCGCGGTGTTCGTCGAAAAGCCCGTCTGCCTGGACATGGATAAGGGCCTGGAAATCCTCGAAGCTATCGAGTCCAACGACGTGCTTTCCTGCGTGGGCTTCCAGTTGCGCCTGCTGGACCCGGTGAACCGCGCGAAGAAGTGGCTGTCGGAACGCACCGTTGCGATGGTCTCCTCGCATCGCTGGGGCGGGCTGCCCGGGACCGCCTGGTGGCGAGTTATGTCCCGCTCCGGCGGCCAGCTCGTGGAACAGACCGTGCACCAGGTGGACGCCATCCGCTACGTCACCGGTGACGAGGTGGAGGAGGTCTACGCCCAGTACGCCCTGCGCACCATGGGCGACGTGGAGAACCTGGACATCCCCGATTCCCAGGCGGTCCTGTTCAAGTTCAAGTCGGGCATGCTGGGCACTCTGAGCACCAGCCCGATGATGACCAAGGGCGGCGGGAAGAGCGACATAGTGTTCCTGCTGCGGGATCAGATGCTCACCCTCGGCTTCGGCGGCAATTCCCTAGCGCCCGAAACCGACGAGTGGCTCTGCGCGCCGCCGGAACCCACGCCGAACATCGACGAGGTGTTCGCGCAGGCAATCCGCGCGGGGGATCAGTCGCTGCTTCCGTGCTCCTATCGCGAGGGTCTGATGAGCACCGACGTGGTGCTGACCGCGAACCGCTCGGCGATCTCCGGCAAGCCAGAAAAGCCCATCATGGCGTAGGGCGGGCGGGGTACTGTCGCGTGGGGCGGGCGTCTCGACGCCGCCGTCTGTAGGGCGCGGGCTCGTACCGCGCCGGTGGCTTTCCGCCAGCCGTTGCCTTCCGTTGCCGTCGTTCGCCTTCAGGCCCCGGAGGGCGCGGCAGGCACCGACCCGGATTCTGTCGCCCCTTTCAGGGGCTCTGCGGATACCTTCGGTCGCCTGAGTCCAGGGGCTTCCGCCCCTGGCTATAGGCGGTCGCCCGCGTTGCGGGCTTTACGGCAACGGCAGACGGTTGGTTCTTGTCCGGAGGGGCCGCAGAGGGGATGGGTTCCGGCACGGTGCGCTGTTTGGCTGTGGGCGGTCGCCCGCGTTGCGGGCTTTACGGCAACGGCGAACTTCGGGCGGAGTACAAGCCCCCGCCCAACAGAAGG
>JAGPGE010000449.1 GCA_018056145.1 Armatimonadota bacterium | reverse complement strand
ATCCTGCACTGGTCCCGACCTTCGAGGGTATCACCGATGCCGCGACCATTGACGCCTGGGACCCTCCGTTTCCGGTTGACCTGAGCAAGATCACCCAGCGTGACGAGGACTACTGGGACAAGCACCGGGCCACGCCAAAGGCCTTTGTGAACATGTCCGCCGCGGGCGAGATGTGGCAGGGCGGACCGCAAGGGGAGGCAGCGGACTGGATTACATCCGTGCGGATTTACCCGCCCGATGGGGCCGACACGGCGGCCTACCAGCGCAGCCTCGCGACCGCCCTGCGTCACGTCTTGACCCCCGACGTATCCGGGCTATCCTTCCGTCCGCTACGGGAGATGGCGCTGCGCGGGTCACAGGGGACCTCCGACTTCGGCCAGCTTTTCCTGGGCCTGAGCATGTTCCTGGTGTTCGCCGGTGCAGCGCTGGCGGCGATGCTGCTGAAGCTGTCCGCGGAGCAGCGGTCCGCGGAATCCGGGATTCTCGGCGCTTGCGGAGTGCCGGTGAAGACCGCGCGGGTCGGACTGATTGCCGAGGGTATCGTACTCACGGTGCTCGGAGTGGCCACCGGTGTCCCGGCGGGAGCATGGTACGCGGGCGCGCTCATCCAGGGGCTTTCGAACTGGTGGTCCGGTGCTCTGGGTGCAACAGAGACCGTCTGGCTGCACCTGGTGCCGGGCTCGTTGATCGCCGGCGGGTTGACGGGCCTGGTGGTGGGCATCGGGACGGCGATCTGGAGCACCCGGCGGCCGAAGGGTCGCACCGACCTGCAGCTTCTCGCGGGAGCGCAGGGCATCGCCGTCACAGGTACCGGCCGCTCTTCGCGACGGCCGGCAGTCGCCCTTGCGGCCTGCCTGGTGTGCGCCGCCGGGCTCTTCCTCGCTCCCTCGCTGAACGAGGGCATGTCCGCTGAGGGCGCGTTCTTCGGCATCGGATTCGCGCTCCTGGGCGCCACAGTGGCCGGGGCATCGATGGTCTTGTCGCGAGCGCTGGGGGGAAGGTCGCGCGCGCGAACACTCCCACGCCTTGCGTTGCGCAACGCCGCGGCGAACGCCGCGCGAAGCCTCCTGATGCTGGGCCTCCTGGCCGCTGCTACGTTCATTCTGGTGGCCGTCGGAGCGAACGCGCGGGATTTCTCCCGTATCGACGTGACCCGCAGGGACTCGGGCACCGGTGGCTTCGCGCTTCTTGCGAGGTCATCCGTACCCCTGCCCTTCGACCCGGCCACCCCCGAAGGCCGCCGGAACCTGGGCTTCACCGATGAAGACGAGGCTGCGCTCGAAGGCACTCGCATCTACTCTCTGCCTGCTGGTCCGGGTGAGGACATCAGTTGCCTGAACATTTCGCGCCCCACACACCCGAGGTTGCTGGGGGTGCCACGTGAGTTGGCCGAACGCGGCGGATTCGGCGCGAACCCGGCGCCGGGCTCCGGGACCGAGAATCCCTGGCTCTCGCTCTGGGATCCCGCCGATGACGCCACCGCGGTGGCCCTGGGAGATGTGGACAGCATCCGCTGGACGCTGCACTCGGCGCCGGGGAAGGTCTACACAATGCCCGATCCCGGCGGCGATGACGTTCGCCTCCTGCTCGGGCCCACAGTCCAGGGCAGCATCTTCCAGGGCGTGCTCCTGGTCTCCGAACCCGCGCTCCGGCGCATCTACCCGCAGGTCTCCGGTCCATCCTGGTTTCTCGTGGAAGCCCCGGAGAGCGATGTGGATCGCGTGGCTGAGGCCCTGCGGCGCGGGCTGGGTGACCTCGGGGTGGAGGTCAAACCCACCCACGAGGTGTTGAATGAGTTCACGCAGGTGCAGAATGCCTACCTGTCCATGTTCCTGGCCCTGGGGGGGCTCGGGCTGCTGCTGGGCACGGTGGGCATCGCGGCGGTGCTCCTGCGATCCGCCCTGGAGCGCCGGGGCGAACTAGCGCTCTTGATGGCCACCGGCTTCACCCGGTCGCGGCTGGCCTGGCTGCTGCTGGTCGAGAACGGGTCCCTCCTGGTCGCCGGGCTGATTTCCGGGACCCTCTGCGCCCTGGTGGCTGTTGCTCCGAGACTGTTGTCGGTTGATGCCGCCGTGAACTGGGTTGCCATCGTGGGCTTGCTCATATTGGTGCTCGCCGTGGGTGCGACTACCAGCGTCGTGACTGCAGTCCAGACGGTGCGCGGGCCGCTGCTGGCAGCCCTGCGCGCGGAGTAAAAGGGAACCGCGGGGCCATTGCCCGCATGGAGGTGGGACTTTGTACCCTAGACTGAATGCTTTGCCATGCCTGGTTGCGTCCGTCTGTCTTCTCGCTCTGTGCGCCTCTAGTGCCTGGTCCGCGGTGCTGCCGGAGTGGACCTGCTTCCGGGGCACACCCTATCTCAAAGGCGACCTCGGCGGGCCTTTCAGCGACCGACCGAAGCTGCTGTGGACGAAGGACATCGGCGGTGCGGTGGAGTCAACGGCAGCCGTCGTTGGCGGTGTGGTCTACGTGGGCAATGCGGACGGGCAACTGGTGGCCCTGAACCTCAAAGACGGTAGCCGCAAGTGGGTCTACAACGCCACGGACAAGATCACCGCGTCGCCCTGCGTAACCAATGGTCTTGTCTGCGTAGGTGACGAGGGCGGCGTCTTCCATGCCGTGAAAGCCTCCACTGGGAAGCTGGCCTGGAAATACACAACGGGAGACAAGATCATCTCTTCGGCCACCCCGTACCGTGGGTCCGTGCTGTTGGGGTCGTATGACAACTACCTGTACCGTTTCGACACCGCCACCGGAAGCAAGATCTGGTCCTTTCGCACTGACGCCCAGGTTCACTGCACCCCCTGCGTCATCGGCGGCACGGCTATCATCGATGGCTGCGACGGCATCCTGCGCATGATCGATGTGGAAAGAGGCCGCGAGAAGTCCTCTGCGGAGATCGGCGGCAACTACGCTGCTTCCCCGGCCTACTCTCAGGGCGCTGTGTTCGTGGGGAGCATGAACGGGGAGTATTTCGGGGTGCGGGTGAGTGACGGGAAGATCCTGTGGCGGGTCATCTCGCGCAAGAACGGGGGCGCGAGCTTCGGTTCCGGTGCGGTCTCCGGCAACTACGTGGTGTTCGGTTCGCGCAATAAGTCGGTCTTCTGCCTTGACCGGGACACAGGAACAACTCGCTGGGTGTTCCGAACAAGGGGCGAAGTGGATTCGTCACCTGTCATTGCCGGAAGCCGAGTTTTCGTGGGGTGCGATGACGGGGCTGTGTACGGCCTGAACCTGAGCGACGGGAAGCAGATCTGGAAGTTCACGGCGGGGTCCCGGATCGCGTCTTCGCCTGCCTTCGGCGAGAAGGGCACACGGATGGTGATTGGGGCCGACGACGGCGCGGTATACTGTTTCGGGCGCTAAGGCGCTCATATCTGATGCATCAAACACTCGAAAGGATGAGCCAATGCGCAGCATGACCCGAGCAGGTGCGACATTCCTACTCCTGGGCCTGATCTGCGGAGCCTTCGCCGCCGACTGGCCGCAGTATATGGGCCCGACGGCTAACGGGATCGCCCCGGACACGGGGATCAACAAAGACTGGAATGCCAGGCCGCCGAAGATGGAGTGGAAGGTGGCTCTAGGGGACCGGGGCTTCGCCGGACCGTGCGTGGCCGACGGTAAGGTCTTCATCATCGACCACGCGGGCGACAAGGACATCGTCCGCGCCCTGAAACTGGACACAGGGCAGGAAGTCTGGAGGTTCCCCTATCCGGACACTGCGAGAGAGAACTACGGCTTCGCGCGATCCACCCCCTGCTACAGCAACGGCCGCCTGTACACCCTGAGCCGGCTGGGGCTTCTCAACTGCCTGGACGCCTCGGACGGCACACCCTACTGGTCAGTGAACATCAAGCAGGATTTCGGGGGACGAAACCCGGAGTGGGATTTCTCCGCCTCCCCTATCGTGGATGAAGGCAAGGTCATTGTCTGCCCCGGCGGACAGACGGGTGTGGTCGCGCTGGATGCCCAGAGCGGGGACACCGTCTGGACTGGCGGCAAGCCAGGGCCTGTGGGCTACGCGACACCGGTTGTCGCCACGATCCAGGGAGTGAAGCAGTATGTCATCTTCGCCGGTAAGCAGATCTACGGTGCTGCGGCGGCGGATGGCAGGGAACTCTGGTCGGTACCGTGGGAGACCAGCTATGATGTGAATGCCGCCCACCCCGTCGTCGCCGGGAACTTCGTGTTCTTCGCCAGCGGCTACGGCAAAGGCTGCAGCCTCATCGAGATCACCCCCAACGGGCCCAAGACCCATTGGGCCAAGAAGAGCCTTCAGGCCCACTTCAACTCGCCGGTGTTCACCAATAACTGCTTCTTCGGCATTGGCGACCGCTATGGGCTGGTGTGCATCAACCCGCGCGACGGGGAAATCCTGTGGAACAACCGGGAAATGGGCGAGAAGGGTGGCCTGGTTGCCGTGGACGGAGTCCTGATCGGGATGAACTCCGATTCCGGCGCGGTGGTCATGTTCAGCAACTCATTCGAGAGCTACCAGGAGCTGGGTCGCATCACCCCTCTCGGTGGCCAGAGTTGGACCATGCCGGTGATCTCCGACGGCAAGCTGATCATCCGCAACAAGGAAGCGATCTGTTGCCTGGATATCATGTAGGTACATAGACGTGGCGACCGTTTCGAGCGCCGCCGGGATATTCTGGCGGCGCTCGCTGATTCCGTCCCCCATTCACCACCCCCAACCGTTGCCGAAACCAGACGCCGGGGCTATTATTGGATCGGACCGGTTTCACTGTCGCCAGCGGGAGATGCACCATGGACAACGGCTTCAAGATTTTTGCCGGGAACTCCAACCTGCCCCTTGCTCAGGAGATTTGCGATTACCTCGGCATGCCGCTGGGCGGGGTGACGATTTCGCGGTTCTCCAATGAGAATGTGTTCGTGCAGATCCAGGAAAGCGTGAGAGAGCAGGATTGTTTCGTCATCCAGTCGCTGTACCCCTCACCCAGCGAGAGCCTCATGGAACTGATGCTGCTGCTGGACGCTCTGCGCAGCGCATCAGCGAAACGCATCACGGCCGTTATCCCACACTACTCATACGCGCGTTCGGATAAGAAGGACAAGCCGAGAATCTCCATCGCGGCACGGCTGATCGCAGATGTTCTCGTCACCGCCGGGGCCAACCGTTTCCTCACCATGACCCTTCACTCCGAGCAGGTCCGGGGCTTCTTCAGCGTGCCCACCGACCACCTGCTGGGTGCGCCGGTGATTTGCGATTACCTACGCCAGACGGACCTGAGCAACGCGGTGGCGCTTTTCGACATGGGCCAGGACAAGCGCTCGGGCGGCTATGCGCAGCGGCTCAACCTGCCCATCGCGGTCATCGACAAGGTGCGGGTCAGCGATACA
>JAGPGE010000448.1 GCA_018056145.1 Armatimonadota bacterium | reverse complement strand
CTGCCAGATCGTGCTCACCCCGAAGCGCGACATCAAGGGCTTGAGCGCACGCGCCCTGGATCTCACCGGACCGGGGGACGCGCGCATCTCCGCCGGAAACGTGGAGATCTGCAGCGTCTGGTATCACTACGTCGAGCGTCCCACGGATGCCGCCGGCTGCCAGGGCTGGTGGCCGGATGCCCTGCCGCCGCTGGACGAACCCATCGATCTGACCGCGGGGCAGAATCAGCCGCTGTGGGTCACGGTGAAGGTTCCGGCAGATGCCCGCGCTGGCCTGTACAGCGGGGCCATCGAGTTGGCGGCCGAAGGCTTCCAGGCCACCGTGCCCGTGGAACTGCGCGTCTGGGACTTCACCCTCCCCGAGGAGCCCTCCATCACCAGCGCCTTCGGGCTCAGCCCGGGGACTATCTGGCAGTACCAGAACATCACCGACGAGGCCACACGCAACCACGTCTGGGACCTGTACATGCAGAACTTCCGCGACCACCGCATCGCCCCATATGCCTTCTGGCGCAGCCCCATCAAGGTGGAGTACACGGGATTCGACTGGACAGGCGGGCAGGTGGTTGCCGGCGATGCCTTCGAGGGCGACAAGTGCCTGCAGATCGTGGACGACAGTGAATCCGCGTCCATCGCCGCCACGGCGGCTCGACGGATGAATGTGGACCCCGACGCGCTGTACACGCTGTCCTTCGCGGCCCGAACCACCGACCCAGGCCAGAGGTACCTGGTCACGCTCCAGAGCTACAACGCCTCCGGCAATTGGATCTCCGGGCACAACCTGGACATCGAGTTCACCGGCGCCGGGACCTGGAAGCAGGAGCAGATCACTTTCCGTCCCGCCGACCGCTCGCCGGATGCACGCAGCCTGCAGATTGTCTTGCGCCCGGCTCCGTGGACGGAAGACGGGAAGCACATCGGCACCGCGTGGTTCGACGCCATCAGCCTGACGCGCGAGGGAACCCAGGAGAACCTCGTCAGCGGCGGCGGGTTCGAGGAAGGACCCGGCGCCGTCCGCCCCGAGGTGGACTTTGCCGCCTGGGATGCCGAAGCCCGAAAGTACCTGGACGAGTATCACTTCACCTCATTCAAGCTCCCTCTGGCCGGGCTTGGCGGCGGGACCTTCCACGAGCGCCACTACGGGAAGATCGGCCCCTACGATCAGGGCACGCCAGAGTACCGCCGCATCTTCCGCGACTACTGCATGCAGGTGCAGAACCACCTGCAGGAGAACGGCTGGCTGGACAAGGCATACGTCTACTGGTTTGACGAGCCCGAGCCGCGAGACTACGAGTTCGTGCGCGAAGGCATGCAGGAGATCAAGCTTGCCGGGCCGCTGATTCAGCGCATGCTCACCGAAGAGCCGAACCCCGCGCTTTTCGGCGCGGTGGATATCTGGTGCCCAATTCTGGACAACATGGACCCCGAGATCTGCCGCGAGCGGCAGGAGGCGGGCGAGAAGATCTGGTGGTATGTCTGCACCGGGCCGAAAACCCCCTATCCCGGCCTGTTCATCGACCACCCCGCCGTGGACATGCGGGTCTGGCTGTGGATGAGTTGGAAGTGGAATGTTCAAGGGGTCCTGGTGTGGACGTCCAACTACTGGACAAGTTACTGCGCCTACCCAGACCAGCCCCAGAATCCCTGGGAGGACCCGATGGGCTACGTGTCCGGCTACGGGCTCCCCGCGGGGCATATCGGTTACTGGGGCAACGGCGATGGCCGGTTCCTGTACCCGCCGAACAAGGACATCAACGAGCACCGCGAGCCCTTCATTGCGGGACCGGTCAACTCAATCCGGTGGGAGATGCTGCGCGAGGGAATGGAGGACTTCGAATACTTCGCGCTGCTCGATAAGCTCACCGCCACGCGGCCGGGCACCGAACACGCGCGGCTGCTTGAGGTGCCGGAGAGTGTGGCGAAGTCCAAGACCGAGTTCTCGCTGGACCCGCGGCCCATGCACCAGCACCGCGAGGCGATGGCAAGGGCGATCGAGGCACTGAGCCAGCAGGCGCGGTGACGCCGACCATGGGGATCGGTTCGCGATGCGGGTGGGAAAAGCCACCGCCGCCGCCCACATCAATCCCCGGCGGGTGCCGCCCTAGTACAGTAGACGCGTCGGCTTGATGCCCTTGACCAAGCCACCTGGCTTGGTGAAGTCGATAAAGCGACCGTAGACCACCTTGTCGCTCCCCTGTTTCTTGCAGTCCTCCAGCCACCAGGCCCCGAACCGGGTAATGGTGAAGTAGGCGTTGTTGCCGCTCGACCCCTCGTAGATGCAGAACGGGACGATCATGATGCGCGGGTTGTCGTGGTGGAAGCTCTCGAAGGTGTCATCCCGCCACGGTGGCCACTGGGCGCGCCTGAGACGCGAGTCCCAGTCGGTCTCAAGGTTGCGCATCCACTGGCCCGTTCTCTGCCCCGGGCAGTTGTAGACGATATCCCCTTCACGTACGCGGCACAGTTCCTCGATCTCGGGCTCGATCGTGCCCTTAAGCGCGTCGTCCCAGTCCACCCCACTCGGGGTGTCGAGCCAGCCGAAGATTCCGTAAGATCGGGACTGTGTGGCGGGGTCGTCGCAGAAGTGCATGTCCATGCCCAGCCCGTACTGGACGTAGGTCCCTTCCGAGACCCACATCGGGACGATGCAACTGCCAAGGTCCATGTGGGCTGCCGCCGCCGTGCGAGAGACGCGCACTCCCTGCATGCCGATCACAGGCAGGAAGATGTAGTCGACCCACTTGGTGGCGGTCACTGCGAAGCTTCCCTTACTGGGCGCGGGGCCGAAGTTCGGGATTTCCTCCCCTTCGGCATAAACCCCCGTCGTCACCTGGAAAACCTGAGTCTGATCGGCGGGGATATTGGCGCGCGCGGTCTCCAGCGCTGTGGTGGCTGCCAGGTCTGTGTTGGGCAGGTCCTGGGCGCCTCCGAGGCACCCGGCATCCGCGACCTGCTGGCACTGCTGAGCGGAAAGGACCACCTGCCCGACGTCCAGGGCCATGCCCATGAACGCCAGGAGCACTACCAGCGCAAACAGCGTCGTTGCGACCGTGGCGCCTTTCCTGTGGTTGCGGCTTGGGGTGAGCCCGACGTGGCCTCCCGTGCGAGTTGATCGCATGGTGCAGCCCCCCTGAAGGGCAGTCTCCCGCTACCCACTGCGCGTAAGCAGCAGAGCGGGTCAACTCAGTTTGACGCTATAGTGCGCCTGGCCTGAGCTGCCGGTACTGCCCCCCAGGTTGTCTGCTCTGGACGCTGGTCGCCTCCTGGCGCCCGAAATTGCGGCGGCTAGTACATCAGGTGCGACTGGCCGACCTCTACCTGCCCGACGCCCACCATCAACGTCTTCAAACGAGCGGCGTCGTAGGTGTAGAAAGCATACCCGCCATTGCGGCACAGCGACGCGTTGTACTCAGAGTCCGCGCCCATGTCGCCGGAGGCGGTTCCCTGATCGAGGGTCACCGTGTGGATCCGGATCCCCTTTTCTGCGAGCTTGTCCGCGATGTATGTCCCCAGGGCCTTGATGGAGCTGTCGCCGGCGCTGCCTCCACCCCACCACGGCATGCCGTCACTCACCAGGACCACGACGTGCTCGGCATCCCCATTGGCGAAGTCATAGTCCAGCAATTCGTCGATCCACGCCTTCAGCTGGTTCTTCTGGGTCGTCGTGCCGTTCTTCCAGTACCAGCCGATGTCCTTGCGGACCCAGAGAGTGGTATTGCGGCGGCCGTACTTCTTGCCGTCGAACCACTTCACCTGCGTGTACTTGCTTGCATTGACACTCCGGTACGGCTCCCACTGGTTGTGCGTGCCCTTGCTGTAGCAAGTCGTGCTGCTTGCCGTCTCCCACCACTTGTCGGCGTAGAAGTGGTCAATGAACTCCTGCCAACGGGCCTGGGCATCGGATGCCTCGGCGAAGCCAACTCCTGCTCGCAGAAGCCCAGTGTACATATTCGTCCACGAGTTCCCTTGGGGAGAACCGCTGTACGGGATAGTGGGCATCGCGGCCACGTAATCGCTAAGGGGATCACTGTACTCATCTGGCCCTATCTCGTACTTGGCGGTCTCGTACTCGTCGGTCGGGTGAACGTCATGGAACAGGTTCGTGTCCATCCGTGAGCGGTTATCCATGAACTCATGGATGGCATGCTGTCCGAATCCGCAGATGCCCACCCGGTCTCCGTCCGCGAAACAGTCGCGCATGAAGTCGATGAACTCCACATTGCCGGTTCGCGCGTAGGGGAACTCATCCTCGAACGACCCGGACTGGTCCTGCGCCAGCATGACTTCGACAGGCGGTCGCGGATTGCGTGAGACCGTGAGAGTTGCCGTGGCGCGGGCCGTGAGGTTGACGGTCTCGATGCCAAGCACCTTGGCGAAGTACAGATGGATCGGACCGTCCGCCGCGTCTTCGGTTCGACGGCCAACCACCTGAACCGCCACTGTTCCGTCAGGCACGGAGATCACGCCGCCGCTCACTTCGAACGGGTGGATAACATGATTTTCATCGTCCCAGGCGCCTACGACTATGTCGGCATCCGGGTCCAGCGTCAGGTTGCCGTCCCAGACCCGGTTGGCCTGAGCCGTGGCAACGGCCGCGTCAACGGCCGCCACGGGGTCCAGGCTCATCTGCAGAGTGCTTACGGCCGCCAGCGCGGCGGCGTCCACTGCATTCTGAAGCTGCTGCTTCGCCAGTGCCGCCACGCCGTAGTCAATGCACAGTGCAGCCATCCCCAACAATACCGCCACTGAAAACAGTACTGTGGCGATGACCGCCCCGCGCCGTCTTCGGACCTTGTGCATACTGGTTGCCCCCCAGCATGGTCCGTTGAATTGCGGTCTGGCCGCGTGCAATCACGCGGGTTGCGGGACCGTGCGTCTGCCGGGATATCGGTTCTCACCCCGGGTATCAAGGTGGGCCGGTGGGCCGCCGCCTGTCAGTCTCACGACACCCACGACTGGCCATCAGGGGCGTCCACCACTACACAATCGCGTCCTGCACCCATCTCCTTCCTCGACTTCAGGTATAGCCCCGCGTCACGGGCCCGCCTCTCTCAACCCCCAATGCAAAATGCCCCGGCGCCACTCGACGAGTCTCCGTTCTGGCAGACTGGTGGGGTGGCGCCGGGTCTCTGAGGGAGCCCCTACTTAGGGCCCGGGACAGCAAACCGTATGATTGCCCCTTGCTCCGATCATCGACATCGACCGCGCTGCCCCCCAGCGCATGGCCATTACCGCGCGCTATTCGCGGCGCATCACCGCACTCGCGCGAAGTGTCTTGGTGTGGGCGGTGGTGTTGTCGGCGAACCTGCCGAACAAGCCTCCGAGCATGAGGTGATGGTCGTATGCGGCTCTCACACGGATCTGTGCGCCCAGGGGCGCGGTGTTGCGCAC
>JAGPGE010000447.1 GCA_018056145.1 Armatimonadota bacterium | reverse complement strand
CCCGCGGGCAACGCGGGAGGCCGGGTGGAAGGCGCGCAGGTGATGGACATCGCGCCAACCATCCTGGATACTCTCGGCGTGCCGGTGCCGAGGGAAATGGAAGGCAAGGTCATCGCGGCGGACTAACAGTGGTCATCCGCCACGGACAGACCCTTCGAATGCGCATATGAACTCAGGGGCAAACCTGTAACGATAAAGGAGAACCGAAATGGTTGAACCCGGCGCTGTCGTATGGTTTACCGGAGTGCCCGCATCGGGCAAATCCACCGTCGCCACAGCGGTCGAGGAGAAGCTGCGGGCAATGGGCTGTCTTGTGGAGAATCTGGACGCCGACGAAGTGCGGCAGAATCTCAGCCCGAACCTGGGCTTCACTCCCGAAGCCCGCGACGAGAACACCAAGCGCCTTGCCTGGATGGGCAAGATCCTGTCCCGAAATGGCGTCACCGTGTTGATAGCCGCCGTGGCCCCGATGCGCTACTACCGGGACCGAGCCCGTGAGTGGTGTCCCCGTTTCGTTGAGGTCTGGACCACCGCTCCGTTCGAGATCTGCAAGGAGCGCGACCCCAAGGGCCTCTACGCACGCGGCGAGCGCGGCGAGATCAATGACATCGCGGGCTGGCACCAGCCCTACGAGGAGCCGGAGAACGCCGAAGTCGTCTTGCCGACCCACGAGTTCGACCTGGAGACCTGCGCCAACATGGTGATCGCCAAGCTCAAGGAACTCGGTTACCTGTCCTGCGCGGGTGGCTGCGGCTGCGGCTGCGATGACGGCTATACTGCCGAAGAACAGGCGAAGGTGGAAGAGCGCCTGAAGGACCTGGGGTACATGTAGGTCTGCCGGAAGCGAGCGGCCCCGTGGGGCCCCGTGCCCTGGACGACGGACACACCCACGGCTGGTCAATCTTCTCCGCAGGCGAGCGGCACACCATGCAAATGGTGTGCTCTGTCACAAGATCCATTTCTGCAGGCCAGGTGCGGGGCAATCGCGCTTTCGGGCACGCGGCGCCCCGCACCTGACCTTGCCGTTTTCCCGCGCTGCCTGCCATAATGCCTCCTCTCGAACGCCTCTGTCGCGCAACGGAGATATCATGGGCCTGCTTGGATTCCTCAAGAAGCGCGCTGCGAAGCCCCGGGTCATGATCGTCGGCCTCGATGGGGTGCCGTACTCATTTCTCGCGAAACAGATCGCCGCCGGGAAGATGCCCAACCTCGCGAAGCTCGCAGGCAAGGGCAGCCTGGTGCAGGCCGATTCCATCCACCCCTGCGTGTCTTGCGTGGCGTGGACGAGCTACTCTACCGGGCGCAATCCCGGGAAGCATGGCATCTTCGGATTCCAGGACCGTAAACCCGGCACCTATGACACCTACATCGCAACCGGCGCCCACATGAAAGCCGAGACCATGTGGGAGACTTTGAGCCGGCGCGGCAAGCGGGTCATCGCCCTGAACATCCCCGGCAGCTACCCTCCGAAGCCGGTGAATGGCCTGATGGTAGGCGACTTCCTGTCGCCGCGGCTCGAGGGTGCGACGTATCCGGCTGACCTTGCTTCGCGCCTGGAGGTCATGGGCTACCGCATCGACATCGATCCCGCAAAAGGCCGGCAGGAAGATAAGGGGCCGCTGCTCGAAGACCTGCATGAGACCCTTGCAGCCCGCAAGCGCACCATGTTCGCCCTCATGAAGGAGGAAGAGTGGGATGTAATGCAGGTGCATTTCATGGGCACCGACCGCATCGCGCACTTCCTTATCGAGCAGTGGGAACAGGGAGACCCTCGCTACGCCCCGGAGTTCGAGCGCTATTTCGCGGCCATCGACAACATGCTGGGGGAACTGGATGCGGAACTCGATGACCGCACCGCGCTGCTGTCCCTGAGCGACCACGGGTTCTGCTCAATCAAGCGCGAGGTGTTCGTGAACCGCTGGCTGCAGGAAAACGGCTTCTTGGAAGAGCTTGCCGGCGAACGGCCAAAGCTCGATCAGTTGACCACCGCCAGCCGCGCTTACTCCATGGACCCCGGGCGGATCTACGTGAACCTCAAGGGCCGCGAGCCCAACGGTTCTGTGGAGGCCGGCGGCGAATATGAGGCGTCTCTGGCTGAGCTGACCGAGGCCCTCCTCGCGATGACCTGTCCGGAGACGGGGGAGCGTGTAGTCTCCCAGGTGCTTAGGCGGGACGAGCTTTTCCAGGGACCCCACGCGGCGCAAGGGCCGGACCTTGTGGCATATCCCTTCGACGGGTACGATCTCAAGGGGCAGTTGGGGCGGCCGGAAGTCTTTTTCAAGGGCAGCCTGGTAGGCATGCATACCTTCGACGATGCCTTCTGGTATGTCCGCGGGCGGGAGTTCAGCGGCCGCCCGAAGGTTATGGACGGCGCGCCGACGGTTCTGGCGCTGCTCGGTGAAGAGCCTGAACCGGACATGGACGGCGAACCGAGGGTCGAATAGCACAGGACGGAAGCCCGGATCGAGATGCTCATCGATAGTCACGCACATCTCAATGATGAGCGCTACTTCGGCGAACTGCCGGATGTTATTCGTCGTGCGCAGGATGCCGGGGTGGAGATCATCGTCAACATCGGTGGCGATCTTGCATCAAGCTGGGTGGCTGTGGAGCTTGCCGAGCAGTACGAGGGCCTGTATGCGGTGGTCGGCCTGCACCCGCATGATGCCAAAGACTGCACCCCGAAGATGCTCGATGAGTTCCGGCAGATGACCTTGCTGGAGAAAGTGGTGGCGGTGGGGGAGGCCGGGCTGGACTTCCACTACGACAACTCGCCGCGGCCCGTGCAAAAGAGCGTGTTCATCGACTTCATCCATCTCGCCGCCGAAACCAACATGCCCCTGGTCATCCATAGCCGCGAAGCCGAGCAAGCCACCCTCGACATCGTCGACCAGCACATGCAGCCCGGCCAGCGTGCGATCATCCACTGCTTCGGCAGCGACTTCAACTTCGCGCGCAATTGCACGAACCGCGGATTCCTGCTGGGCATGGGCGGTGTGGTGACATTCCCCAACTCCAAGTCAGTGCGCGCGGTGGGGGCCCGCATCGCGCTGGAGCACATGGTGCTGGAGACCGACTGCCCGTATCTTGCCCCCCAGGCAGTGCGGGGTCGGCGCAATGAGCCGAGCTACCTTCCCTATGTGGCCCAGGAACTCGCGGCGCTAAAGGGGACCAGCGTCGAAGAAGTCGCCCGCGTGACTACGGGGAACACTCGGGCGTTCTACCGCATCTGACGCAGGCCCATGGCGACCGGCCTCTCAGACAGGCCGGTTGAAGCGCTCATGCACCTTCTGCAGGCTCTCCACGATGGGCAGGTCGAAGGGGCAGTGCTCCTCGCACTTGCGGCACTCGATGCAGGCGTCGGCCTTCGGGTCGAACTCCGCGTACTCCCGGCGGAACCGCGGCCACTCGTAACCGAACTTGCGCGATTCGTCGTGGATCCGCATTAGGCCAGGGATGTCGATCCCCTGAGGGCAGTCTTCCACACAGTACCCGCAGTTGCGGCAGATCTTATCGCCCAGGAAGCGGGCCTTCTCGATCAGTTCGGCCGCCTCAGCATCATCCAGCGGGCGGAAGGACTCGGATGCGGCCACAGCCTGGTCAATGTCGCGGATGCAGTTGGCTCCCGCGAGGCCGGTTGAGACTTCGGGCCGCTGGAGTACGAAATGCCAGGCGCGGTCGGGCGGGATCACGATCTCCGGCCTGCGGAAGAAGATGCCGCCGGACAGGGGCTTCATGATCGCGACGCCGATATTGAGCTCCGCCGCCTTGCGAAGAACGGTGTCGCCGCTGGAGTGGATGGCCAAGTTGTAGACGCACAGTACCGAGTCGAACTCGCCCGTCTCCATGGCGCGCACGAGCATGGCGTCATTGTGTCCAGTGATGCCAATGAAGCGGACGAGGCCCTGATCGCGGGCTTCCTTCGCTGCTTCCAGAGCGCCGCCGGGCGCCATGACCTGCTCCCAGCGGTCTTCGCTGGAGATGTCGTGAAGCTGCCACAGGTCGATGACGTCAGTCTGCAGCGCCTCCAGGCTGCCCTGAAGGTGCGCGAGCGCGCCGTCACGGTCCCGGGCGGTGGTCTTCGTGGCCAGGAACACCTCGGAACGCCGATCCTTGACGATTCGCCCGTACTTCATCTCACTGGTGGGATAGGCTTCGGCGTTGTCGAGGTAGTTGATTCCGCAGTCGATGGCATGGCTGATGATCTCGTCGCAAAGGTCCAGGTCCTCGACCCGGATCAGGGGGATTCCCCCGAGGCCGATTTCACTGACCTGCACGCCGGTGCGTCCCAAAGTCCTCATCTTCACGGTCTGCGTCACTCCCTGCGTTGCTGGCGCTGGACGGACTCCGCGACTATAGCACCGTGTGCCGAAGAGCGCAAACCGGCTGGCCCTGCATTTGCCGGGGGCAGCGGAAGGAATCATGACTGCCCACGCGGAACACCAGAGTGTCTCGCCGCGTTAAGGCACGAAACCCCAGTTTCGGAGGCAGTCGTTGCGGCTCTACGCGGGTGTTATCAGGTTTTTCATCATTGTTGTGCTGATCCACGTGGCCATGTTCTGGCTGGTGGGCGCGCTCGCGGGTAGGTCGGCCCGCGAAGCACCCACGGCCAACACGCTGCGTCTTGCCGGAAGCGCCATCCAGGTGCGCACCCTTGATCCCGTGGCCGTTGGAGATACCGCATCCCACCGCATCTGCGCCCAGATCTATGAGGGCCTCGTCGCGTACAACCAGGAGACCCTGGCAGTGGATCCCTGTCTTGCCGAGCGCTGGGAGATATCTCCCGACGGCAAGCTGTACACCTTCTACCTGCGCAAGGGCGTACATTTTCACGACGATCCGTGCTTCCCAGGTGGCAAGGGCAGGGAGATGACTGCCGAAGACGTGGTCTACAGTTTCCGGCGCGTCTGCGACCCCATCGCGCTGGGAACCGGATTCTGGTTGGTCGATGGGCGCGTTGTGGGGGCCACCGAGTATAACCAAGCCCGGCAGGCGTTTCTCGAGAAGCACCCGAACTTCTGGGAACTGGGCGACGAAGAGGGTCAGGGGAAAGGCGTCACCGGGTTCCGGGCGCTCTCACGATACGTCTTCCAGATCGAGCTCGTGCGGCCTTTCGCCCCCTTCCTGAAGGTTCTCGCGATGTCCTACTTCTTCGTGACCCCTCCCGAAGCGGTCCGGCAGTACGGGCCGACCAACAACCCGCCGGGACGCGACACCTTCTTCAAGCATCCTGTGGGAACCGGGCCTTTCACCCTCGAGCGCTGGGAGCCTGATGTTGAGATCATCTTGCGCGCGAACCCCGGCTATTGGGGCCGCGACAAGCAGGGGCGCAAGCTGCCGTACATCGATGGTGGCTACATGGTGAGCCGGCGCGATCGCCACACGGCTTTCATGGAGTTCGAAGAGGGCAACT
>JAGPGE010000446.1 GCA_018056145.1 Armatimonadota bacterium | reverse complement strand
GCCCCGAGCAGGGCCACAATTTCGCCCTCGTTCACGTGCAGGGACACGGATTTGAGGACCTGGAGAGGCCCGTAGAACGTGTTGAGGCTGGTCACGCGCAGGAGAGTGGACACGAATCCGACCTCAGTCTTCCTCGCCCAGATAGGCAGCGATGACTTTCGGGTCCTTCTGGACATCCTGGGGCTTGCCGTCAGCGATCTTCCGGCCATGGTCGAGCACAACGACGCGGTCCGATACCCCCATGACCATGCTCATGTCGTGCTCAATGAGGGCCACCGTGAGGCCGAGGTCTCGGCGCAAGTCTGCAACCAATGACGAAAGCGAGGCAGTCTCGCGGGTCGTGAGGCCCGCGGCTGGTTCGTCGAGCAAGACCAGGCGGGGCTCCATGCCGATGACACGCCCAAGTTCCAGCAACCGCTGGTAGCCCACCGTGAGGTTTCCCGCGGGCTCATGTGCGCGATCAGCCAGCCCCACGAGCTCCAGGATCTCCATGCCACGGGCTCGCAGGCGGCGTTCCTCGCGCCTCGCCGAAGGCAGTGTGAGAGCGGCCGCGAGCATCCCGGCCCGGCCCCTGCTGTGGCAACCGACGAGTACATTCTCCAGCACCGTCATGTGACCGAAGATCTGCAGGTTCTGAAAGGTCCGCGCGATACCCAGGCTCGACATGCGGTGGGCAGGCAGGCGCACGATGGAGTGTCCGTCGAAGGCGATGTCACCGCCTGTGACCGGGAAGACGCGTGAGATCAGGTTGAAGAGGGTCGTCTTTCCAGCCCCGTTCGGGCCGATGATGGCGAGAATCTCGCCCTCGTAGACGTCGAAGCTGACTTCCTCGAGGGCATGAACTCCGCCAAAACTCTTGGCGATGTGGTCGACCTGCAGCAGCGCCTTAGCCATCAACGACCACGCCCTTGCGGCCGATCCTGTCGGTCGCGCGGCGGATAACGTCTGCCAGGCCGGCGGGCATGAAGATGACGAAGAGGATCATCATCAGCCCGTACATGACGGTGTTCAGGTCCTTGATGGCCTCATAGCGCTCGATCTGCTGGCCCACGATGGTCATGAGCGCGGCTCCGAGCAGGGCGCCCCAGACGCTGCGGGAGCCGCCGACGATCACGAAGACGATGAGTTGCACAGAGAAGGTCAGGCCGAAGGGATCAGGGCTGATGAAGCCGATGTAGTGGGCATAGAGGCTCCCTGCGACACTCGCGAACATGGCGCTGAGCACGAAGACCATGAGCTTGAACCGCGAGACATCGATGCCACAGGCCTGGGCGGCGACCTCGCTGTCGTGGATCGCCCGCAGCGCGCGCCCGACCCGGGAATGGACCACGTTGGCGGATATCGCAAGGGCCAGGATGGTGAGAGCCCAGATCAGGAGGAAGTTCAGTGTGTCGCCTTTGATCGCAAGCGAGCCAAACCGCAGAGGCGGAATGGCGGCGATCCCGCCAAAGCCCCCCGTAAAGTCCCCGCCCTCGTGGAAAATGATCTGGACGATGACTCCGAAGCCGAGGGTCGCCATGGCGAGGTAGTGTCCGTGAAGCTTGAGAGCGGGTCTGCCGATGACCACTGCGACCGCCGAAGTCAGGGCGATGCCAGCGCCCATCGCCAGCCAGGGGTTAGTGTGATACCGGGTGGTGAGGATGGCGGACGTATACGCGCCAAGACCATAGAACGCAGCGTGGCCCAGGGATGCCTGGCCGGCGTAACCCAGGAGCAGGCACAACCCCAGGGACATGATGGCATACAGGCCGATCGTGGCGCCCACGAACTGCACATAGGTGCTGCGCACCACAAGCGGAAAGGCCGCCGCGCATGCCGCGAGGGCGAGGTACGGCCAGATTTCGTGAAGCGTCTTGCGTATCATGGCATCCGGGCGTGAGGCACTGCAGCCTCAGAGGCTCTCCCGGTCGGTCTTGCGGCCCAGAATCCCGCCCGGCCGCGCAAAGAGTACGACCATCAGGATGAGAAGTGCGAATGCGTCCTTGTACCCGGAACTGATGAACCCCGCCCCGAGTGATTCCAGAACCCCGATGAGCGCGCCACCCACCACAGCGCCGATGCCGTTCCCAAGGCCGCCCACAATCGCCGCGCAGAAGCCTTTCACCGCCAGTGGTGCTCCGCTGCTGCTGCGCATGAGGGTCTTCGGGGTGAGTACGACCCCGGCAAGACCGCTGATGCCCGCGCTCAAAGCAAAGGCCAGGAGGGTCATGCGCTCCACATTGACGCCGCTGAGACGCGCGGCGGCCTTGTTGATGGCGCAGGCCCGCATGGCTTTGCCGGCCACCGTATAGTTGAAGAACACCTGGGTCGCGATGACGATGACGAGGGCGGTCCCGGCAATCCATACTTCCTGAGACTCGAGGGCGGCGGGCCCGACGCGAATGACCTCCTCGCCGCTGAAAGCCGGCAGCTTCTGGGCGTTCGGTCCCCACAGGAGCTTGGCGACCCCGCGCAGGAGCATGGAGGCGCCGATGGTGATGGTGATCATGGAGATGACAGACTGGCCGCTTACGGGACGCACCGCGAGACGCTCCAGCAGCAGTCCCACGGCGGCCACAATGAGTGCGGCCAGGAGAACAGCGACGGCGAGGGGCACGTGGTGGGCCACCAGCGAGACGGCGATCAGGCCCCCGAGCATAACGAACTCGCCCTGGGCGAAGTTGATCACACCCGTGGCGTTGTAGATGATGTTGAACCCCATGCCCACGATCCCATAGATCGTGCCCATTGCCAGGCCGGAAAGGGTTAGCTGGAGGAGTTTCGCGCCGAGTTCCATGCGTTGCGTTTCGCCCGTGTTCGGATGGACTGGAAGGCAGAACCGGCCTGCGCGGGTCGGCCGTTATGCAGTAATGGAAGCCAGGCGACCCGGTGGCGGGTCGCCTGGCCTGTTCTGATGGCGAGCTATTGTACAGGAAATGCGGCCTGTGTGGCTACTCTGCCAGTTTCCACTGACCGCCCTCGATCTTGACCCAGACGAAGGCGTCCTTGGTCAGACCGTTGTGGTCGTCGGCGGAGTAGTTGAAGACGCCCGCGGTGCCCACGAAGTCGGTGGTCTTCTCGATGGCATCGCGGACCTTGGCCGGCTCATCACTGCCCGCAGCCTCGATGGCCTTGGCGACAATGTGCAGGGCATCATACGCATGCCCGGCGAAGGTGTCCGCGTCCCGGTCATACTTGGCCTTGAATGCCTCGGCGAATTCCTTCAGAACTGGCTTCTGCTTGTGGTCGTCCGGAACTGACTGCCAGACGATGAGCCGACCAGCCGGGAGCATCACGCCCTCGGCGGCCTCGCCCGCAAGCTCGATGAACTTGGCGTTGGCCACACCGTGGCTCTGGATGAGGGGAACGGTGATCCCAAGCTTCTTGACGCCCTTGGCGACACTGGCCGGGCCCGGGTTGGTGCCCCAGCATATGATCGCTTCGGGGTTCTTGCCCTTGATATTGGTCAACTGCGGGGTCATGTCGGTATCCTCCCCGCCGAACTTCTCACTGGCAAGAAGTTGGATACCCGCTTCCTTGAACTGCTTCTCCATCTGCTGCTGGCCGCTCTCACCGAAGGGGTTGGCCACGTAGATGGAGGCAACCTTCGTGATCTTGTTGGCCTTCAGCCAATCGACGATCTTGGCAACCGCGAGCAGGTCGGTCTGCGGGACTGCGAACACATTGGAAAAGACCGGGTCGGTGATGGTGCGCCCGGCCGCGCAGGAGACCAGCGGAACGCCGGCATCCTGGCACATCTGCTTGATCGCCATGGTGGCGGGGGTGCCGCTCGGGCCGATGATCGCGCAGACCTTCTCGGTCTCGATGAGCTTCTTCGCCGCCATGACGGCTTCGGTATTCTCGCTCTTGTCGTCTTCGATGATAACCTCAACCGGCCGGCCGAGGATGCCGCCCTTTTCATTGATCTGTGCGGCGATCATCTCCGCGGCCATTTTCTCGGGTTCCCCCAGCGGAGCGGTGGGGCCGGTAACGCTGAAGATCGCACCGATCTTGATGGGCTCTCCCGAGGGTGCTGCGCCGCCAGCGCCAGTACCAGGCCCTACGCCCGCGGGCGGCACCACGGAGGGCCCGCCTCCTTCCGGCGTTCCCTGGGGCGCCGACTTCGGACAACCCGCTACCACGAGAATGCCCAGCACCGCTAAGGTGACGAGCAACGGCAATGCGACCCTAGATGAGTGGAACATGCAACATCCTCCCTTGGGGTATATTGCGCTGGTGCTGCCGGTGCGCTCACCTATCGCAAGGATGCGTCGCGACTCATTGCTCTTCGACAACGAGCGCCCATTCACCTTCCCGACGTTAAGAAATTGGGAAGGTATCTCACGATCTGCACCGTGCCTACTTCAGCGGCCTCGGCGAAGCGTAACTCTCGGGCAGGAGCGAGGCGATCAACTCTAGGTCCGCATCCGCCAGGTTCCACCCTGCCGCAGCTGCGGAATCCTCGATCTGGTCCGGGCGCTTCGCCCCGCAAATGGCGCAAGTCACCCCGGCCTGGCACAATACCCAGTTGATCGCTGTCTGCGCGGCTGTGCGCCCGATGCGCGATGCAAGCGCCTTCAGGTGCTCGACGAATTCGAGGTTACGCTCAAAGGCGCCCTCGGCGAAAAGGGGACTCCTGGAGCGCACATCAGACGCGTCTGGCCGGTGGTCCGTCCTGAACTTGCCGGTCAGAAGCCCCTGGGCCATGGGGCCGTAGGCCATGACGCCAATCCCCTGCTGAGAGCAGAAGGCCAGGGTGGCCGGCACGTGTTCGCGGTAGAACAGGTTGACGGGGATCTGATTGGAGATGATCGGCCCGAGCCCCAGCACGCGCTGAAGGTCACTGGCCCCGAAATTGGAGACACCCACGAACCGGGCTTTGCCGGACTCGCGGATATCATGCAGCGCACCCACGGAATCCTCGATGGGGATCTCCGGGTCGGGCCAGTGAAGCTGGTACAGGTCCACGTAGTCGGTGCCGAGACGCCGCAGGCTCAGATCGATGGCTTGGCGCAGCCACGCCGGGCTGCCATCGCTCCAGAAAGACCCGTCCTCACGCACCCGGCGGCCACCCTTCGTAGCGATGATGACCTGATCGCGGATGCTCGCCAGCGCGGAGCCCAGGACTTCCTCGGAATGGCCGTTGCCATACACGTCGGCGGTGTCGAAGAAGTTGATGCCGAGATCGAAGGCTCTCTGCGCGGCGGCCGCGGTCTGAGCGTCATCGACCTCGCCCCAGCCTGCAGCGCCCATTGCCCATGAGCCGAAGCAGATCCGGGAGACCTGGGGGCCACCATTGCCGAGTTGCGCGTATACCATGGAGGTCTTAGGCTCCTGTGTTCCGGGAGTACCGGGAAAGGGAATGAAGCCCCCCTACTTCTTCAGCGGCTCCCAGACGTGTCTGAAGCGGGATGTGGGCAGAGTCAGGTAGGTTGCCGCGT
>JAGPGE010000445.1 GCA_018056145.1 Armatimonadota bacterium | reverse complement strand
CCTTGCATCCGTCTCGAGATCGGCGCGACATACCGTAAAGCGCTTCGCAGCGATGCGGTCCCGGTCACCCAGGGCGCGCCTTTGATCGTCTCCTGCCGGGCGCGTGCCGAGAAGCCGTGCGAGGTGTCCATCAGCGCGCACTACGAGACCGACGGCTTTGCGCTGCCCGCCTACTGCAAGACCACGAAGCAGGTGGGCACGCAGTGGGAGACCCTCGAAGCGCGGGGGACCGTGCCCTTCATCCCCGACGCGAATCATGCCTTCGTGGACATCATCTTCCCCGGTCCCGGCCCTGTCTGGGTGGATGACGTCACCCTGCGCCAGGCCGAGGGCGAAGCGCCGGAGGCCGCCCGCGCCGCGATCGCACCGGACCGCCACCCGTGGGGCCTGTACCACGATGGCGACCCGGTCAGCGTGGGTCTCATGACTTCCGTGCCCGAGGGCCGCGAGGTCCCGATGCGTTGGAGCATCGAGGACTACCGTGGAGAGGTGGTGCGGTCGGGCCAACTGCGCGCGCAGCCCGGGCGCACTCGCACCGATCTCGATGTCTCCGACCTGGGCCGCGGTTACTACCACGCAACCATCGAGTGGGCCGATCTCGGCCGCCGGTTCCGCAACGAGAGCACCTTCTGCATCCTGCCGCCGCCCGAGCGCGCGGGTGACGGCCGCGCATCGTTCTTCGGAGGACACTATCAGTACAGCCCGGCAAACACAAACCTGGCCAACGCCGTGGGGTCGCGCTGGGTGAGACTCTGGCCACCGGGCCTGACTTTATGGAAGAACGTCGAGCCCCAGAAGGGCCAGTGGAAGTGGCGCGACGCGGAAGTCCAGCGCTTCCTGGATAGCGGCCTGACGATCCTGGGCATGCTCGAAAGCCCGCCGTCATGGGTGAAGTGGAACAGCGAGACCTACTGGCAGGAGTGGGAGACCTACGCCGCAAACGTGGTCGAACACTACAAGGGCCGCATCGACCACTGGGAAATCCAGAACGAACCGAACCTGCAGTGGTGGTGGCTGGAGAAGCCCGAAGGCGGCAAGCGCGCCGAATGGTACTTCCAAGCGCTAAAGCGCCTATACCCGGTGGTCAAGCGCGTGAACCCGCGAGCCACGGTGTACGGCGGGTGCATCGGCGGGGATTTCGCGGCAGGCACCGACCACCTGGCCTTTACCGAGGAACTCATCAAGCTGGGCGGGCTGCAGTACATGGACACCCTGAGCTTCCACTACTACCACACCTATGCCATGCCCATGCCGCTGGATGAAATGCCCGACCCAATCGCCGATTCCATCGCGCGCATGAAACAGTCCATGCGCGACGCCGGGCGCGAACTGCCCATCGCCAACACCGAAGGCGGCACGTACAACCCGGCCCCGGCGATCACATACCGCATACCCGGCCCGGTGAACTTTGCGCCGATTCCCCCGTCCGAAGTGGCGCGCCTGATGGTCCGGCAGAATGTCTCCCAGTGGGCCGCGGGCATCGAGCGGTTCATCTACTACAACTGCTTCATCAATGGCTCGGCCCTGGCCCGCGCCTGGGACTCCTTCGTCGAAGGAGACGGCCAGCCGCGACCGGCGGTGGCTGCATATGCGGCGATGACCTGGCTCCTGGACGGTGGGACCTTCGAGCGCACCGAACGCATCGGGCAGGACGTGTGGCTCCACCATTTCCGCACCGACCGCGGACATATCGTGGTGGCCTGGACGCGCACGGGCACGGCATTCCGACATGCATTCCCCGGTGCCACGCAAGCGTGGGACATGGTGGGACGCGAATTCGCACTGACTGACGGCCGGATAAGGCTCACGCCTGACCCGGTGTATGTGCTCCTGCCCGATTAGGCCCTGCGGCTGTGCTCTGCCGTGGATGCCACGCCATGCCCCGCATGGCGTGCTTTTCGCGTGCTCAGGAGCCGCCGTCACGCTCCAGCTGGAACGTCGCCTCCATCCATGCAGGCTCCAGGTTCTCCAAGGGCAGCGAGTCCTCGGTGTACGACAGCCGGTACCGCGACCGCGTGCCCTCGGCGATCACCTTCACCCGCACCAGACCGTCGGGGATATCTCTGAGACTGACCTTCTCCCGGTCGCGTCTCACATTGCGGGCCACCACGCGGTCATTCACCAGAATCGTGAACCCCGTCGCCGGGCGCCCCACGGTCATCCACTTCAGCCGCAGATCATCGTCACGAACCACCGGAATCATGCTGTGCCCCGGGCGCTCCGCCGTGGGCGAAGTGAGCACGACCACCGTTGTGTCTGGCTCCGGGCGCCGGTACAGGTCCACGAGCGCGCGGACGAGGTTCAGATAGTAGAAGCCCCATCCGCCGTCGCATCTGTACGCCGGCGCGGTAAGTGAGGTGGGCTCAAAGTCGTCGCTGAACTCCGCGCTGTAACTGTCGTAGTAGCGGTCCCTATCAGGTCCATGCCCCTGGCCTTCAGGCTGCCCTGCGAACTCGTTGAACTGGTGCAGGTGCAGGAAGCGCGGTCGCTCCCTCAACGCATGCACCCAGTCTTCCGCGAGCGTCGCTCCCCACCGGTGACCCCGCGATTCCCGACCCATCCAACCCTCGCCGCCGAAGCTCCCGATAGACGCCGTCATCGCCTCAGCGATCCCGTCGCGCATGGTGGGCACCGGGCGCTTCCAGTCCATCCAGGTCCAAAGGCCGTGCTGGTCGGTGCCGTTCACATCCTGGCTCACTCCGACGAACCGGATCGCGAACCGGTCGTCCAGCGGAATGTTTTCTTTCACATAGGAGGCGCCCAGATCGAGAATCTCAACCAGCGGCTTGCCGTCCAGTTCCACCCAGAGACCCTCATATTTCGGGTTCGCGATGTAAGTATCCCAGATGAACGCGAGTTGCTCGCGCACTGCTGTGGGGCCCTCGGGGCGCACGTGGCTGATGCCGCTGAGCAGCGTCATCTTCGGAACCGGGTGCCCCTCTTCGCGCATCTGCGCCATGACGTCCATCATCAGCGTGGTGTTGTTGATGAGCTCCCATGATCCCGGCCCGATCTCCTTCCAGCTTTTCGAGAACCAGATGTGGTTGGACCAGTCCGCAAGCAGTGCGTCCACGCCCGACTCCATGAACCAGATGAGGTGCTGCCGCGCCACATCGGGGTTGCTGGACCAGTAAAGGCCCATAAGCGGCACACCTGGCCCGGTGGTCCAGGTTGCGTTCCGCGGAGTGAACCAGGGCTCCCACTGGGCGATGATGACCGTCCGCGGGTCAGCCGGAGGCGTCTCCAGCTTCCGTGCGCGCACGTCGACAACCAATGTGTTGGACTCCGCCGCGCCCTCGATCCTGGGTGATCCGACCATGATCGCCGTGCGATCAAGTCCCGGCCAGGGCTCGGGGATCACCACGCCGGTGTTGGCGTCACCGTAGGTAACGGCGGCTTCCCCGCCGCTGGCCTCGGAGCCCGGCCAGCCCGGGGGCTCTTCGGCGAAAGCCCGCCACGAGGTGTCACTGGACACGCGCAAACCGCCCTGCGCGGTGTTCACTTCGAGCCGCACCAGGAGCCCGCACGGCCCCGTGCCGTTCTCGGCGCGCGCCGACAGGACGTTCTCCCCCACGCGCAGCAAGTCCAGCGGCAGCGCCACCGGCCTGTTCTCATGCCAGCCGCCCTTGTCGGCCACTTTCGTCCCGTTGAGGAACACGGTGGCAATGTCATCCACCGCCACCCAGAGCGAGGCGCTTTCGGGCTTATCGGGGAGCGTGAAGGCGCGCTGCAGGTAGACCGGCCCGGGCACTCCCTGGCGTGTGTCCCAGATCCAGTGTTCGAGAGGACTCCTCTCGATCTTCCGCGCCAGCACCTGGATGCGCTTCACTCCGGGCGTGGGCAGCGGCAGGATGAAGCGCGCCTCGCCGTTCTCATCCGTGAACTCGTGGGAACCCCACCGCGCGTCATTCACGTAGGGAAGCAGTTGCCACCCCACCGCGGGCTGACCACCCGGCAAGATCGCCTTCGCGGAAACGATGACGCTCCGGCCCATGCCGATCGCCTTCGCATCCGCCTCGATCCGCACGGTCGGCAGGGCATCGCAGAGAGCTGACGCTGCCAGCGCGACGCAGATACTGACCACTGCCATTGCGGTTCGCATGAGATCAACGACCTCCCCGAGAGTGTCCTCAGTACTTGAGCACCCGAACCTCGCCCTGCTTCACGTCCAGCGTCACCTGTGGGCCCTGGCCCAGCAGGGCGCCATCCAATGCGTCGAAGACCGGGCCTTCCCTGCCCGTGTCGAAAGTGAGTGGCCCGGCCTCGTGGGCCTGGAAGGAGAGGTAGCCCTCCGCCGCCCAGACCGTTGCATTGCCCCGGGTGAACAGGTGGACGCCGGCAATGTCCGCAAGCGCGCGCACCAGTTCCGGCGTGAGTTTCGGCACGCCCACGAACACATCCGTCCCCGCATCCGACCGCCGCACCGCCACCGCGGCCGATCCGTCGGAGTATGTGGCTAGCGCGTCATCCGGCGCGCATTCCACGGCGAACAGCGGGCGGATCGCTGCTTTCGGCCCCCACGGCTCACTCAGGCCCAATGCGCGCCCAGTGTCGGTTGGGGTGACCTCCGCAGAGTCCAGCGCGACGGCTTTCGCCACGAACCCGGTGATCTCCTCAATGCCCGCGATATCCTGCCGATCGGGGTATATGTACCCCGGCGCATAGCACCAGACCCGCGTGATCCCCCGTCTGCGATTGGCAGCAAGAGCCTGGCGTTCTTCGGGCGTGAGCGCCCAGGCGCTGAGGTACACCTGGAGCTTGGCGGACACATTGCCTGCGATGGCGTCCTCTAGCAGGTACTGCCCGTACCCTGTTCCCGACCGTCCCAGCGCCGCCCGGCCCTCGTAGATGAGCGGCCGCGCGAACTCCGCTGACCCGCCGGGCAGGTGGCACATACTGTCCTCGTCGATGATCGCGGCGATATCCGGCGTGAATGGCTGCGCGCGCCGGATCATCGCTTCGTCCACCGGGCGCAGGCGCACGATCTCATCCCAGATCCGCGCGTCGTTGAACCATCCCTGAGCCGGCAGGTCCATCCACCAGGTCCCGAACCCGCGAAGCGCCGCCTGCGCGGTGTTGCGCAACATCACCTGTTGGGTCTGCTCCAGGTCCACCAGCCCGCCTTCCTGCACGTGCTCGGCGGTGCGCGGGTCCAGGAATGTGCGCGAATCGTCTTCATTGAGCCACAGGATTCCCGCCGCGGTGACGCTCTCGGCTACGGTCATGGAGGGCGCCGTGCCCATCCATTCCCGGTCGGTGTACGAGATCGGCGAGCACAGGATGTCGATGTCCCTGCTCTTCAGGAGCGTCGAGAGCGCGTAATGGCCGGAGGTGGGCGCGCCGCACTGGGCGGGTGCGAACTCGAACAGGTAGCCGAAGAAGAACACCACGAGGCGCTCGCCGTCCGTACCCCGGCGACACGCCGCC
>JAGPGE010000444.1 GCA_018056145.1 Armatimonadota bacterium | reverse complement strand
GCCCTGGGGCCGGCAAGGGTTCAGGTAGTTGTCGGTTCTCCAAAGAAGGTTACTGAAGGCCTTGCCGTTGACGGTAACCGTGCGCTTCGCGGGCATGAACTCCGCCGCATTGTCGGTATTCGGGTGCATCCCATGCCCGGTCACCACCAGGCGGAGTTTCGCGGATGTTGCCCGCGGGTCAAGGGTGAGTGTGCGCGTGGGGAACTTCGCATCCATCGGGTCCTGGGGGTTGCCGTACTCAAAGTCTCCCTGCCACAGATTGGTGACCCGGAACGCCTCCCGGTCCGGCGTTCCCCAGTAGTAGTCCAGGGCCACGTCCACGCTCCACCCCTTCACCCACGTGCTGATACTCACAGCCATTCGGCGCTTGCCGCGGAGAAGGGACTGGAAGTCGGTCACATCCGCCTTCCACTGGCACCCTCGTCCGAAGGGCGTGATGAAGCGCGGGATCTCGTACCGCTGGCCGTCATCTCCGAATACATACACGTGCCCCGCCCGGTCCCACGGGTCAATGCCGCCCGCGGGCGCGCCGAGGGTCAACGTCAGCATGATGCGCTCGGCCTGTCTGGTCGCGTCGGGCAGGTCCACGGTGGTCTCCCGGGTCTGCTGTCCGGCATTCAGGACCGCTCCTTCGAAGACGCTGAAGCGCTCCGACGAAGGCATTGCACCAGCGGGCTCAGACAGCACGAGCCCGTCGAAGTCGATGGCGCAACTCGAGGGCTCATCGCCTGGACTGAACCCGAAAGCCGCACGGCATTCATAGGGGTGCATGTCCGGCACGAAAAGCTCCGCGTAGACAGACTGTCCGTCGATAGTGACGGTCACATTCGCCCCGGCAGTCACGTACCCCACGCGTACCATCACATCGTGACGGTCCCCATCTTCATAGGCCACCGGCGACAGCGCGTTGGCCATCTCTCTCCCATTCCAGTGCAGGGAGACCTCGTGCTCGGGACGCCCGTAGATATTGCCGTCGGCGTTGAAACGGTCTTTCGTGGGTGGATTGCTGGTGTCGAACCCGACGCCGAAGGCACCGGCAATGTTTGGCTCTTCCCAGCGCGGGATCGCCGGTGCAGTCGCGCCGTGAGCATGGGTGCTGGTGTTGACCAGCACGAACCCGAGGCCCTCCGCCTTGCCGCCAAACTGAACGGTGAAGCGCGCCTCAACGCTCAGAAACGCCCCCGATGCACTGCGCACGAAGCCGGTCGTGACCGGTCCTCCCGCCCCCTCAGCAGACAGGACCACCGGCTCGGAAGCAGCCGGCAAAGGGCAGATGGCGAAAAGCAGCGGCAGGACCAGGGAGAAGGAGCGGTTCACGGTTCGCCTCCGAAGCTGACGATTCGCAGATTGTCTCACGAGCGACCGCGGTTACGGGATCAACTCCAGCAGGGTGGTGGAGTTTGGTGGCAGGTCCAGAGCGATGGATACGCCTCGCCCCACAACGCCTTGGGTCACGGCGTTTCGCACCGTAGCCGGCGCACGCAGCTTCAGTTCCCGCGTCCCACCGTCTTTCGTGTGGATGCTGATGAAGCGCGAATCGGCACGCAGCACATCTCCGGGCGCGTCGATGTACTGGTGTACCCCGGCCCTGCGAACCATCTCTGCCAGCAGGTCGCGAGGCATGGACGGCGCGGCCGAGAAGAGGCTGCTGGACCGGCCCTCGCCGGTCATCACCACCGCGGGCTCGCCGGTGCCTGCCAGACGGCCCAGGACGATGCCCTGCCCCTCACCGGGAATCAGCCCCGGGGTGAAGACGCCTTCGCCGTAGGAGCACAGCTCAGCCTTTGACACAGGTCCGGAGATCGCTGCGAGGTCACGGAAGGACACGGTGCACCTCCCGGCAGTGTTCGTGCCGTCCAGGACGAACTTCATGCCGCGGATTGGCAACGCGATCTTCTCGGGCTGGAGCTTGGACCACGGCGCGTTGGTGAAGGCTTCCAGGGGGTAGTTCAGCCGCCGCCAGTCGCCGGGAACGATCACCTCCGGCGCTGTCTGGAACTCGGCCCAGTTCGCATCCTTGATCACCGTCCGCAGCATGAGCCGCGAGCAATCGGCTTCGAGTCTAACGTCGAACGCGACCCCGTCGCTGGGCGGCATCTCGGAGGTAAAGTGGATGTCCGTCCACGGGTAACGGGTGTCGAAGCTCCACGTGATGCCACCCTCGATTGGCCCGAACTCGTACAGGGTGTAGCTGTCCTTCATCTGCTGGGGCGTGCGCGGGTTGAGCCAATTCTTCGCGTCGTCGAACCCCGTCACCGGCTTAGTGCCGTCGGGCGCGATCGAGTAGACCGTGCGCGACGGAACGCCCGAGGCAATCCTGGCCCCTTCCGGCGTGAGTTCCACAGTCGCCGGGCGCCAGTCCTCGGCCAGCGACAGGTCAAGCCCGGTGACCCGGGATGCCTGCTGTACCGAGATGCGGTCCGGCTCGCAGAGTCCGGGCGTCCAGATGAAGACGGTCGCATGCCGGCCCGACAGCCGCAGGTTCTCGACGAGCTTCGCCTGGTCCGGGGCCATGCGGATGGTGTTCAGGAACACCAGGAGCCTGTAACGCGAGAGGTCCAGGCTGTCGAGTTGCCCGAGGAGCAAGAAGTCCACGGGCGCCCCCAGATGGTGCAGCGCCGTGCCCAGCTTCTCGGTGATGGCGTATGCCTGGGTCATGCCCTCGGAATCGCTGAGCATGTACCCGCTCTCAAGGTCGCAGATGACCGCGATCTCCGCCACCGATTCCCTTGGCGTTTGGAGGGCTACCGTCGCGACTGACTGCAGGGCTTGCGCCTCCGCCATGATCTCCGGGTGGTCGAACCAACCTCCGCGACCGTCCGGCCCGAAATCCACGAACCAGAAGCCCGTGTGCTCGATGAGTGAGGTGGCGAACTCGCGCCGAATCGCCGCAAGGCTCTCCTCAAGCGTGTCCGTCCGACCGTACTCATTGCGCGAGTGCAGGTAGGTGCGGATGTCTGCTTCGATGATGTGGACCTTCCCCGCCGCGTTGATGGCTGCCGCGAGACTGCGCAGGCGACCGTCCTGGCCCATGAGACGATCTGCGTAGCTGTACGGGGCCACGAAGTAATCGATGTTGGGGGACTTCAGCAGGCGCTCGAGCGCAAGGTGCCCGCCCTGGGTCTGGGGCCGGACACCGAAGAAGTAGCCGTAATACACCCCGTAGATCGCGTCCCCACCGGTCTCTTCTTTCGCGATTCGCCCGAAGTTTTCGATGTCGTCGGCGATGACATCCTGCTGACAATGGTAGTAGTCGATCACCGCGCGCTCCCGGGCCGGATCGCGCACGGTCTGGAGCGTCGCGGTCCTGCGCGACTGCATGGCCGGCACACCAGCATTGTCGAAAGTGACCGCATCGTCGCGCCACGCCCTGCGCAATGCATCCACGGTGGCGTACTTGTCGCGCAGCCACTTGCGGAAGGTACGGGTCATGGCCGGGCTGGTATCGGGGTACTGGTCGCTCCAGCTTCCGAAATAGTGCCATTCGGTATAGATGCCATATCCGGCGTGGTAGCCGATAACCCGCTTGCCCCAGGGCTGCGCTTCGATATGCCGGATCGCGGCGCGCCAGGCGTCGGAAGCATCGCGTAGCCAGACTTCGGAGGCGGGTGACGCGCGCTTCACCCGGTATGACTCGTCGCTGCTGTCGATGGCTTCGGATGTAGCATAGCGCACCCACTCGTCAGGGTTGGCCTGCATCCACCACTCCGGCATGATGAGCCGGATGTGCAGCAGCAGGTAGGCGTCCGGGTCGGCTGAGAGGAAGCTGCGGATCAGCGTGTCGATGCCTGAGAAGTCATATTCCCCCGGCGCCTTCCAGCACCCGAGAAGAGTGGTATACAGACACTGCAGATGGATGCCAGCGTCGCGGAAGTTCGCGATCTGCCGGCGGCCGTGCACCGAGGCGGGGTCCACGGTTCCGCGATACATGACCGCCGGGTGCGGCACGCCGTTGATGAGGACAGCCGGGGCGCCATTGTAGTGCTTCAATCTGGCGCGGGCAGGCGGGTCATCGGCGAACTGCTCCACGGGAGCCACGATGGATGCCTCGAACCTGCGGTACTCGGCAAGCTCATCCTCACTCATCATCTCAGCGGTATGGTAGCCTGGATATTCGGTCCAGGGCAGCGAGAACGCGGGGCCGATCACCTGCGCGGCCACCCAGGCGGAATCGTCGAAGTCCGCGCTGGTCCAGCCGTTGTGCTCGTCGCGGGATGCGCGCCAGGTTCCGTCGGAACCGATCACCACCGTGACGTTGCCCGGTCCGGTGACGATGAGACGGGCGATGACTCCCCCGGGACCGGTCACATTGTGGGCTTCAATGGCGATCACGTTGCGCCCCGGCCTGAGAATACGGGTCAGGTCATAGCGCGTGGGGCCGGAGTCTCGCTCAACCGGCTTCAGCGGGCCCTGGCCGTTGGCGAAAACAGTCTGCTGATCGTCCACCACCACATCCAGGAAGGCGGTCATGAAGCCATCGGGCAGGTCGAAGGTCTTGCGCAGGTAACGGCTCTCGTCGATGCATTCCCCCGACGCGACCTCCGGGTACCAGATCCAGTTGGCGGCGGTCTGTTGGGCGAAGACAGGGGCTGTCGCAAGCCAGATGAACAGCATTGTGGCGCGGTGCATGTGGACCATCCTATCGTGTCGCGTCCGCAGGAGACGGATGAAGAAGATGTCGCTGTCGCGGGTCACCTCGAAGGACTCGAAGCGCGCCGAAGTGCTGGACGGTCCAGTCGACGTACTCAGCGCGGCGCTGCGCGAACTCTGCCGCCATATCTGGCACCCACCTCGCGCCGGGGCGATTTGTGAGTCGGCAAGCCACCTGGCAATTCGGCGCGCAGCGGCGCTCACCTCTACGGGAAGGGCTTCGGGCCGGGTGCATGGAACATCCATGGGAGACGCGCGCACCAGGTTGCCGGATGATTCGGGAGGAACCAGCCTCATGGGTAGCCGGTCCATCGTCACCCCCAACGAGTTCCAGGGGGCGGACACTGAGCGCATCAACCAGGCCATCCGCGCCGCCGCGGGCACAGGCCAGCGCGTGGTGATCCCGCGGCGGAATGAGGCACAGGATGGCCCGAGGGACATCTGGCTGCTGGATGCCGCGATCCTCGTGGATAGCGGGACGGTGCTGGAGCTGGACAACTGTCATCTCAAACTCTCGGACCACTGCCGGGACAATATGATCCGCAGCGCCAACTGCGGCCTGGGCATCCGCGAGATTGAGCCCATGAGGGACATCCACGTTCGCGGCCTGGGGAACGTGGTGCTGGAAGGCGCGGACCATCCAAGAGCCACCGGTGACAGCGCCAAGAAGCTGGGGGAGCGCACCTACGCGACGGATGCCGGCGTTGAGGGCGAGAGCCAGACCGGGGACTGGCGCAACATCGGCATCCTCATGGCCCATGTGGAAGGGTTCAGCATCCAGG
>JAGPGE010000443.1 GCA_018056145.1 Armatimonadota bacterium | reverse complement strand
GGGCGAGAGTGGACTTCCCCGCGCCGTTCTCGCCGATCAGGCCGAGGACTTCGCCAGGCAGCAGATCCAGATCGACGCCGCCCAACGCAACGGTGTTGTCGAAACGTTTGTGAATGCCTTGCAGGCTTAGGCGCGGCGAATCAGCCACGGACCATGCTCCCCGGCGAAGGTAGACGGCAGTCTGGCGGTTTGTCGGGAGACGCGGCAAGCGGGGCAGGCTCCAGCGGCGGCGAAAGCCTGCCCCCGCCGTATTGCTATGAGGACTCGATTCCGCGTTCCTTGAGTTTGGCCTTGAAGTCGCCCAGGTTTTCGGGCGTAACAAGCTCGACCCCGGTGTCCACGATCTTGTTATCAGGCACGAGTTCCTTCAGCTTGTCCTCGTTCTTCGAGGCGAGATGGAAGAGAATCTCCACCGACTTGTAGCCGAACCCGTACGGGTTCTGGACCACGGTGCCGTCGATGTCCCCGGCCTCCAGGCTCTGCAGCGTGGCGGGCTCAGCGTCGAAGCCTATGACCAGGATCTGATCGCGCTTGCCGGATTCCTTGACCGCCGCGGCAATCGCGGGCAGGTTGTATGACCAGATGCCCACCAGCGCGTCGATGTCGGGATGCTTCTGGATAACGTCCTCCACATTGGACCGGGCGCGCCCGATGACGCTGTGGTCCTGCATGACGTCGAGGACCTCGATTTTCTTCTCCGCGACGCCTTCCTTGAAGCTATTGATGCGGGCCTGAGAGTTTTCCACCCCCGCCTCACCCACGAACAGTACGCACTTGGCGCCTTCGGGCAGCTTCTTTTTCGCGTAATCCGCGAGGAGTCTGCCGGCGGCCGCATTGTCAGAGCCCACGTAGCAGTAGCGCTTGCTGCCCGGGCAGTCCGAATCAATGGCCACCACCGGGGTGCCTCTGTCCACAATCTCGTCGATAACCGGGGTCAGCGCCTTGGTGTCCAGGGGGGACACCGCGATGCCCTTGACGCCCTTGGCTTCGGCGCTTTCAAGGAGCCTGCGCTGTTCCTCAAGCTGGCCACTCTTGCAGCCGACCATGTACGCCTTGCAGCCCAGGTCCGCGGCGGCTTTCTCGAGGCCGGCTTCGACGGCTGTCCAGAATGGAGAGACTGTGTTGCTGATCAGGGCGATCTCAATGTCTGACGCCGCGGGCGCACCTTCAGCCGGCGCAGTCGGGGCGCCTTCGACGCCGCCGGCGGCTTCCGGCTGGGGTGGTACTGCCGCAGTGTCTTCACTGGAGCGTGGACATCCGGTGATGCTCAACAACGCCAGACTGAGCGCAACCAATGCGAGAACTACCCGGCAGGTCGGGGACATGACGGGGCCCTCCTTCGGGCGTCGAAAGGGAATGTCGCCGCAGGGCGATGCCTGCCGGCGGTCCGCCTACGGGAGAGGTGATTCGCTATGAATGCGCGCACACCTTCCCCCGCGTGGCCATCGTGGTGACGCGAGTGGCCCCCTGTGCTATAATCGCCGGACCTCTACGAAAAGGAAGGCACCGGGAATGTACAAGATCGCTGTCTTGCCGTGTGATGGTATCGGGCCGGAGGTCACCGCCGAGGCCCTGAAAGTCATGGATGTTGCCGCGCAGAAGTTCGGCGTCAAGTACGAGACAGTCCCCTACGAGATCGGCGGCGACCGCTACCTGCGCACCGGCGATATCATCACCGACGCGGAGATGCAGGAACTGTCCCAGATGGACGCCATCTATCTCGGCGCGGTTGGCCATGACCAAGTCAAGCCGGGCATCCTGGAGCACGGCATCCTCTTGCGCCTGCGCTTCGAGTTCGACCAGTATATCAACCTGCGCCCCGTGAAGCTGTACCCCGGCGTCCCGTGCCCCCTCAAGGACAAGGGCCCCGAGGACATTGACTTCGTCGTGGTCCGCGAGAACACCGAGGATCTCTACGCGGGCGTCGGCGGGTTCCTGAAGAAGAACACGCCGGACGAAGTGGCCGTCCAGGAAGCCGTCTACACCCGCAAGGGTTGTGAGCGCGTGATGCGCTGGGCCATGGAACTGTGCCGCAAGCGCAACAAGAACAAGACCATCCACAGCGTGGACAAGGCCAATGTCCTCACCTACGGCCATGACCTGTGGCGCCGGACTTTCGCCGCAGTGGGCGAGGACTACCCGGACCTCACTAAGGAATTCGCCTTCGTAGACGCCTGCTGCATGTGGTTCGTGAAGAACCCCGAGTGGTTCGACGTGATCGTGACCACCAATATGTTCGGCGACATCATCACCGACCTCGGCGCCATGATCCAGGGCGGCATGGGCGTTGCGGCCTCCGGGAACATCAATCCCGAGGGCGTGAGCATGTTCGAGCCTATCCACGGTTCGGCCCCGAAACACGCGGGCACGGGCAAGGCCAGCCCGGTCGCGGCCATCTGCGCGGCGGGCATGATGCTGGAGCATCTCGGCGAGGTGGAGGCAGGCAAGGCCGTGGAGAACGCGGTGATCCAGGCATTGGGCGAGGGCAAGGTCCAGGCCGTCACGGGCGACCCGGGAAGCTGCCAGAAGGCCGGGGACATCATCGCAGGGCTGATTTGATCGCTGCCTACCGTCTGCCGGAGACACCGAGGGGACGGGCGAACCGGATCAACCCGGTACCCGTCCCCTCGCTCGTTATGCCTCTACTTCACTGGCTCCAGCTTCAGGTTGTCGATGTAGAACACCGTCTCGGTCTTCGCGAGGCTGATGAAGCCCATCCATTGCAGGCGGCGCCAGTCGGCAGTGCCGGTCTTCAGGCCCTCGAAGCTCACTGTTGGGCCGTCCTGCACCTGCACGTCCAGGTCCCACGTCCCCGCGTCCTTGCCGAGCGGGCAGGTGATAGTGAGCTTCGCCCACTGGCCGTGCTGCAGGGAAGTCAGCGTCTTGCCGCCCACCTTCAGGTCCCCGTTGGCCTCGATGCGCAGCGATGGCCCCACCTTGTAGGGGCTCGAGGCGTCGCGCCATTCGTGCCAGAAGATCGCGCCCGGCTCGGTGCGCACGTCGAAGCTCATCCGCACCGTGCCCTTGGTATGGGTCGGGGAGTAGGTGAGGTGCGGCTGCCATTCGTGCTGGAAGTTGGGGCCGTCGGTGAACTTCAGGCTGCGTGATCCGGAGGCGGCGGTCTCGTCTGTCACCCGGATGAAGGCCTGCTCCGCAGTGCCGATGTGCGCGCCCTTGCCGGGGAGATCGCCCACTGCGATGTCCTCGAAGTCATCATCCAGCGGCTGGGGCTTCGGCGGTTCGGGCAGGTCCAGGACAGGCCGCACCACTTTCGACGGCAGAGCAACCCATTCCGCGTCCCCGTACAGGCCGATGTCGGACACATCGAAGGACTGGAAGCCGAGTTTGAAAGCCGGCGAGTTCTCCTTCAGGCGGAAGTCGTAGTTCCGGGCATCCACGAACAGCGGGTCGGCGACGAGTGAGTTCACGTCACGCCCGAGGGCCTGCCATTCCTCGAACTCCATGCCCGCGAAGTCCAGGTCGATCCCGTTGATGTCCCAGTACAAGTTGCGGTCGATGGTGTAGTTGCCGTTGCTCCAGCTTCCGCCCAGGGGCTCGCCGTGGCTGGTGAGCACGATGTTGCGCTCGATGGTGAAGGAACTGTGCTCCTCCTGCCGCGAGCGGATGATGTCCGGCGTGTGTGAGCTGAAGGCGAAGATGTTGTTGCGGATGGTGTTGTCGCGCCCGTAATGCTGGTGGAAGGCCCCCGTCTTGCAGTTGTAGCAGATGTTGTTCTCCATCAGTATCTCGCTGGAACCTTCGTCCGTGTACAGCCCCCAGCCGCCGTAACTGTAGCTGAACACGTCGTGAATGAGGTTGAAGCGCTCTACAGTACCCGGCGAGATTCCGAGAGAATAGATGCCTCCCATGTCGCTGAGGACGTTCTTGCCCAGATTGTGGATGTGGTTGTACTCGAAGACATTGTGGTGCGCGGTGCTGGGCGCGTAGCCCCAACTCCAGCCCACGGAGCATCCGGAATAGTAGAAGTCGCAGATCTCGTTGTGCGAGACGGTGTTGTAGCTGCTGCGACCGATCCAGACGCCGATTCCCGCCCGGAAGACGTGGCCGCCGTCGTGGATGAAGCAGTTGTCCACCGTGTTGTACTCGCTGCGGCG
Source organism: Armatimonadota bacterium (assembly GCA_018056145.1). Lineage (GTDB taxonomy): Bacteria > Armatimonadota > Zipacnadia > Zipacnadales > JABUFB01 > JABUFB01. The sequence continues at coordinate 1,330 of JAGPGE010000443.1, read as the reverse complement.
TTCGGGCTGGTTGGGCAGGTCGGTCATGCCCAGCCGCACCCCTCCGCCGCCGAGGTCGTGGATGTGGCAGCGCCGCACGGTGTTGCGCTTGCACCCCTCGCCGAGGATCATCGCGTACTCGCCGACATGCGCGATCTCGCAGTCTTCGATGGTGCAGTCCCGGGCGCCCGAGGCAACCACCGCGGCGCTGAGATGCACGGCGGCCTGACCGTCAAGGACCGCCTGCCGGTCGTGCGCTATCCAGTCTGCATGTTGAAGACTCATCCCGCGGATGATCAGGTGCGACACAGGCAGGCCGAGTTCAGCGTCGCCGCGGATCTCGACGAGATGCTGGATTCGCGGGGCGATGACCTGGGCGGCGGTCATGTCCTCGCCGTCCATGGGCCAGTAGTAGAGCATCCCGGTTTCGCGGTTGAGATACCATTCGCCCGGGGAGTCCAGGGCTTCGAAGCAGTTCTCCACGTGGTAGCGCTGCCTGCCGTCCCAGTACCCGACAGGCCAGCCGCAGCGGTTGGTGAACTTGAGTTCGCGCTTATCGATGTCCACGCTGTCGATCCAGTGCAACGACGCGGTCCAGGAGTGGTAGAGGACGATCTGCACGTCTTCGAGATTCTCCCACTGCTGGATGTCTCCGGGCTGGAACTTGAACCCGATTTTGTACTGGTTATCACTGCGGGCGGCAGAACGGTCGGTCATCGGAACCAGGTTGTCCGCGATGGCCAGATAACCCTCATTGGGGGTGCGGGCCCGGGTTCTGCGCGCTCCGTTGACGAAGAGCTGGTGGAAGTACCAGCGGCCCTCGCGGACTTCGGGGATCTCGGCAACCCACAGGTTGCCCTCGCCCTTGCGCCAGCCGGTAATGGGTGAGCCGCCGGTGAAGACCGGCTTCTCGCCGGGGTAAGCTGCGTATGTGGTGGGCTCGCCTTCGGTTCCGGAATCCTCGGGCGTAAAGACGACCGGGCCATCGAGTGCGTACGTTCCACCGCGGACCTGCACTGTGGCGCCCGGTCCGGCTTGGCGGGCGGCCTTCTGGGCTCGGGTGAGGCTGGCGAAAGGACCATCATCGCCGGCTGCGTTGGGCGCGTCGAGAGTCCCGGACCAGGAGTCGTTGCCCTGCGGGGACACGGTGAACACCGGTCCGGTCTGGGCGCAGCTTGCGGTGACGAGAACCAGCAGCGCAACGATGACGAGCATTGGCAGTGCGTACATGGAAGGGTCCTCCAGATTGGGCGCCACGTGCAAACCGGCGCGGGTGTGGCGCTGCCTGAGGAACTTCACCGCCGGATGCCCTGGAACCTCCCCCCTGATGCCCTTCGACGAAGGCCCCCCG
>JAGPGE010000442.1 GCA_018056145.1 Armatimonadota bacterium | reverse complement strand
TTCACGAGCACTCTGCCCTCGCCAGGCGGGAGGGTCAGCGTGAGCCCATCATTGCCCGGGCTGAGTCTTTCGCCGGTGATGGCGTCCACCCACGGCCCGCCGATCTTGACAGTGACGGCGACCTCCCTATCGGGGCGAGCGCTGGCGATGATGAGCACCAGCTTGCCGGTCGCATCCCGGAAGCCGCTTACGTGCGCATCGCCTTCCGCATCGACGGGCCTGCCGGGCTTGAGTGACATGAGAAGCGGCGACAGCTTCGTGAGCTTACTCGCCAACTCCGCGCAGGGCTCGTAGATCGGCCGCGGAGTGCCATCGTAATCCACCATGCCGTGCAGGTACGTGGGCATGTACTGGTAGATGAAGTAGAAGACTCCCCGGACGCCGCTCGCGAGCGACAGCCAGGTCACTGCCTTCAGTTCCTCGGGCGTCGGATAGCGCCAGTGGCTGTCTCCGGGCACCGCGAAGGCCTGCAGCACAACCCAGCGCGGGTTGTCGCCGGATGCCTGGGTGAAGGTCCGCATCCCGCTCTCGAACCCGCCCAGGGTGTTGAGCGGCGTCCCCTTATGGTGGGGGTAGATGTCGAAGACAGCTTCGGCAAGGGTGGTTTCGGCCGAAACCCTCGCCAGCGAGTCCGGGTGACAGAAACAAGAGAATGCGGGCCGCTTCGGGTCGAAAGCCGCCAGGGCGCGCTGCACCAGGATCCAGTTGCCGATCAGTTCCCGGGGGGGCTCGTCGCGGATCTGGTAGCGCAGCAGTGAATCGTACTTGCCGATCTTGCCGACAACCGCTGATACCGCGTCAAACACCTCGGCTTCACTCACCGGCGTGTTCTGGCTGACCAGCTGCACCAGCGGCCCGACCTCGAGGACGATGCGTATCCCGGCCTGGTCCGCCGCCTGCAGGAGCGGCTCCCAGAGCGTCTCCGGGCAGTTCGGCACAGCCGCGCAGTTGAACCCATGGGCGGCCATGTCCTTGAAGCAGCGCAGGAAGTAGGAGTGGGCGCCGGCCGGGTCATCCGGGTACCCGGCCATCGCCGGCGATCCCTCGAACCATACGCCCACCGGGAAGAAGGGTTCCACCTGGTAGCTGATAGGCGGCCACCTGTGCTCAGTGTTCACCGCCACCGGCGCGCTGAGTTCGCGCTCCTGGTCGCCGGAGAACCGCATCCGGATGGTGTAGTCGCCGTCGGGCGCAGTCTTCCCCTGTGCCTTGCCGTTCCAAGTCAGTTCGACCTGGTGCTTCTCGGTGGGCCAGGCGTTGGCAAGAACCGCCAGCAGATTACCCTTCGCGTCCAAGATATCGACGGTCATCTCGCTGTCGCGGGGCACCCCGATGCTGATCGTCGCCCCGTCGTTCACGCCGTCGCCATTCGGGCTGATGACCCCTGGCCCCACACTCAGCCACGGTTCGGCGTCGCCGGTCCCCCGCAGGTTATCGATCCACACGGTCCCCTTGCGCTGGCCGACCTGGTTGAGCATGAAGCCAATGCGACGAACTCGGGACAGGTCCGCGCCGCCGCCCTGGATGGATGCGTCAGTTCTGAAGGCCATGCTGAGCGTAGTCCACTCGGCGTGCCCGGTGTGGAAGTCCAAGTTGGTGCCGTGAGGGCCGTAGTTCACGAAATGGCCATCGGCGTCCCACAGAAACAGGAAGACACTCACCGGGTCGCCCGTCCCGCGCAGGTCGAAGGACAGGCCGCGGGTCCAGGAAAGGTCGAGTTCCACCGGCCGCGCGTAGATGATGTGGTTTGTGCCCGCATCCGCGAAGACGTAGTCGATCTGCAGACTCTTGCCCTCCCCGTTGCCCGGTCCCGGACCGGCTTCGCAGCCGGTGACGTCCCCGTACTGCATTTCCGGTTTCCACACACTGACATCGCCCGAGAAATCGTCGATCATCTGGGCGTGAAGGCAATTCGCCGCTAGCAGTACCAGTCCGGTGATGATCAGTGTGCGCATGGTTCGGGCCTCCGTTCGAATGTCGATTCGGGTCGCTTGAGGTCCGCGCTAGGCTGTCTGCGCCGCTTCGAACATCGCGACCACGTTTTCCGGCGGCACGTCATTCAGCACATTGTGCACCTGGTTGAACACGTACCCTCCACCCTCACCGAAGATGCGCACGCGCTCGGTCACTTCCCGCCGCACCGCATCGGGCGATCCGTGGATGAGCGTGCTCTGGGTCTCGGCGCCCCCGCCCCAGAAGGTGAGGTCCTTCCCGAACTCCCGCTTCAGGCGGTCGGGCTCCATGTTCCGCGCTGCCGTCTGCACGGGGTTGATGATCTCCACGCCCGCCTCGATGAGAGACGGAAGCAGTTCATACAGCCCGCCGCAACTGTGCAGGAAGACCTTCATCCCGGAACGCTCCCGCACCCGCTGATAGATGGCCTGGTGCCTGGGCAGGAAGAACTCGCGGTACATGGCCGGCGAGATCTGCGGCCCGTGCTGGGTGCCGAGGTCGTCCCCAAGCTGGATGATATCGATGACGTCGCCCACCGCGTCGATGAACTTGTCCAGGTTGCGCAGGTGATGTTCGGTGATGGCGTCCAGCAGCATGTGCACATCCGAGGGGCGTTCGGCCAGATCCTGCAGAAAGCGCCCGAATCCGCGCAGAAACTGGCTCCATTCCAGCAGATTGCCCCCGAAAGCACACATGATTGCGCGATCTGTCTCCCCTCGGAAGGCCAATGCGGTCTCGCGGATCTCCGCCCATCGGCTTTCGTCAAACCCCGGGTGCCAGGGCGCGCATCCCAGACAGCTCCAGGTCACCTGCCCCATGTGGGTGGACAGGTCCTTCAGAGACTCGGCGCTCAGCCCGGCGCAATCGTCCGCCATGGGCCAGTAGCACTGGCTGATGTAGGGCTGCCCGGCAGGCATCACGCCTACCACCTGCCCGAAGTCGCCCCGCCAGAGCCAACCGCCCGCCCCGTCTGGCTCGGGCTGGAACCACGCGGGAACCTCCGCCGGCGAACCGTCCACCAGCTTCCAGTCCCGCCAGTCTTCCGAGCGCGTGAACCAGGCGCGGGTGAGGTCGACCACGTCCACGCCGAACTGGTCAAGTATCGTCTCATGCGGCAGCGCAAGCCCCTGGACCACGTCGTACTGGCGCGTGTCGTGGTCCAGCCCGAGATGGGTCTTGAGGCGGTTGTAGGCCACCGACATGATGCCCGTGGACCGCATTCCCCCGAAGTCGATGGGCACGCGGTCGGTGGGCTGGTGGGCGACTGCGGCAAGCACGCGCTCGCGAGATGTCATGGCTGCTCCTCCTGGGCGCCGACGCGCACGGGGGTCTCGTCGCAGGCGGTGACTTCCGGGTACTTCGTGGAGATGATGCGCAGGCGAAGTGTGCGTGTTCCGGGTTCAGCATCGCGCGGGATGGCCAGATGCACGCCAATCCAGGCGGTCTCGCCGGGCTTGATCGTGACTGTCTCGGCGGGAGGCTTTGCCCACTCTGCCGCCGGGCCTTCAAGGTGCACGCGGAATGTGTGGGGCGCGTTCCCTGAGTTGGTGATCTTGAAGGGGTGAATGCGGAACCCGCCCGGCGGCGTGACCAGGCTGTGCGCCGGCGTCCATTTGCCCACCTGCTTGCCCTCGGCGTCCGCTTGGATCGGCCACTGGGCGGCCATGCTGATGTCCACCGACTCGCCATCATTGGTCAGATCGAGGGTGAACGGCATGAGACAAGCCGGGCCCCGCGGTGACCGGGCGACCATCACGCAGGGCATCTTCCGGGCCACTGCGTAGACCGGCGGCTCTATGCGCAGTTCGAGAGTGGTCTCGTCTCCCGGCTGGAGCGTCGCGCCCTCCACGTGCACGGAAGCCCAGGGGACCGGCGCATAGAAGAAGCCATCGAGGGGAAGCGGCTCATCCGACTGGTTCCTCACGCGGAACTGTGCGGTGTTGGGCTGCGCGGCCTTGACGGAGACGCTCTCGGGCCCGCTAATCGTGAGCCGGTTGTCCTGCGCTGCGCCGGAGCCCTCGCGGAAACGGTGAAAGGCCTCGTTGAGCACGATCCCGCCGTCCTTCGGGCGGATGAGACCGTACATGTCGCCGGCCTCGCTATCCACATACCAGCAGGTAACCTCGGCCAGGGGCTCCAGGCGCGGGTAGATCTCGGCGAGATATGCGGCCTTGGTGGCCTCGCTGTCCACCACGCCCGGGCCGCCCTTCCAGCCGCCCGACTGCCAGCCGACTTCGGTGACCCAGATGGGCTTGCGGACGCCGAAATGGTTAAGCACCCGCCAGGCTGCGCGCACGCGGCCTTCGGCGAGGTCGGGGTTGCCCGCGTAAGGGTGGAAGCCCACCAGGTCGCAGAACTCGAAGGCCCCGATTCGGGCCATCTCCATCAGGTAGCGCTCGCCGTGCCCATCCAGCCCCGCGCTCATCACGAAGCAGTCAGGATTGCCCCGCTTCGCGCCCCGGTAAGCGGAAGCCAGCAAGGCAGTGTAGTCTTCCACGGTGCCGGTCCAGAACTGGCTGATGTCCGGCTCGTTCCAGATCTCCCAGATGTTCACCCGGCCTGCGTAACGCCGGGCGACGGTCTCCACGTACCGTTCCCAGGCCGCAAGGTCCCTCGGCGGCGAGGTCGTTGCGCCGTCCACCGTCGCCCACGGGGGATTACTGTGGACCAGGCCGATCAACTGAACGCCGGCCTGCTCGGCGGCGTCCACCGTGGCGTCCATTGCGGTGAAGTCATAAGTGCCCGGCTCGCGCTCGCCTGCCGCCCAGCCGAAGCCCTTGCGCGCGCACTTGACGCCAGCTGCCTGCCACAGGGGCATATAGTCCGGCCCGGTATGGCCGCAGATGCCCCAGGGAGTAGCGCCTTCGAGAACCGGGGTCTTCGGCAGGTCGTTGGGGGGCGTGTCTCGCACTGTCAGGGGACTTACGGCGTTCCAGCCGCTGAGGAACGACCAGTCGAGTTGCGGCTCCCCTGGCGGCTCCGTGCCCGCCGGAAGGAGCCACCACAGACCCTGCGCTGTGCCGGACTGCCCCGGCGCGATATCGCCCATCCGCAGGCTGTGGGTGATCCGGAACATGTAGCTTTCGCCGATGATTCCGAACTCTCCGGGGCCAAACCGGGGGATGACCTCGGTGTCGCCGACGGTCAGGCGCACGGCGGGCAGGTTGACACGTGTCGCGGTGTCTACGAGGCCCGCGGCATCCAGGGGCGTTTCGCCATGCAGGGCGTTCCTCGCATAGTTGTAAAAGTGTGGGGCGATGGTGTAACCCACGCCGGGCAGGACGCGGTCACCCTCGTTGTGAACCGTCACTCGCAGGAACACGACGGGAACATCGCGCGCAACTGCAAGCTCCCGGGTGACCCGGACTGGCAGGCCCTTGATCTGAGCCGAATGCTCCCAGCGGATTGCCGCAGTCTGGTCGCCCGCGGTGGCGGTCCATGCGTTCGCCTCGCCGACTGATATCCCCACAGAGCCTTCGGAACTCCAGACAC
>JAGPGE010000441.1 GCA_018056145.1 Armatimonadota bacterium | reverse complement strand
TTGATACGGGCATCGTAGCCGGTGATGTCGAAGCGCTCGCCGTCTAGGAACACACGGTGCGCCTTCTCGGGGTGGGTCAGCTTCCAGGTGGTATTCGCGAACCCGTCCACCAGCAGGTAGTCAGGGAAGGTATAGCGGAAGACATTGGGGGTCATGGTTGCGCCGGACATGAGGTGGTAGCCCACCCATTGCCCCAGCACGTCCGAGCAACCCTCGATGGCCGAGGAGTAGGCCGGGTTGATCGCTCGGCCCTCTCGGGTCACGGTAGCCAGCACTTCGGCGCAGCCGACGGCCCAGTCATTCTGCCCTTGGTGCCCGTGGCGCTCGTTGAAGCACCGGAAGGGGCCGCCGCGCCCCATCACATCCCAGTAGAAGCCGTCCGCGCCATACTCCTTCAGATAGACATCGATGGCCCACCTACGCATCCACTCCTGCCAACCGGGGGCATCCAGGCACATCATCCGCTGGGCCATGAAGGGGTGCTCGGTGGCCGGAACGCCGCCGGGGTTCTCGATGAGCGCGTTCTCAGGGTAGAAGTCAGGCCCGGGCGGCAGGTAGGCTTCCGGCACGTCGGTGCGCTTTCCAGTTCCGAAGTCATCAGACACATCGTGGCTGGGCGTCCAGCGCTCGTACAGGTAGTAGAACATGACGTGCCCGTCGTTCTCGTGGATCTCGCGGACGGCGTCTCTCAGCTCCTCTGGCGTGCCGAACTTCGGGCTGGGGTACAGGTAGCTCAATGCGTGGGAATGCCGCTTGCCCTCCTCGTCGAACCACATGTTGTCGATGCCCTGCCCCTGTACGTGGAGGTACTCGATTCCCATCCACTGGGCCGTCCGGTAGACGTCGGGTATGCGGTAGAAAGGGACACCGTTCTGGACGCCCATGAGCAGCCAGCCGTTGGCGTCGTGCATCCACTGCGGGGCATCCGGCGATTTCATCCAGCTTCGCGAGTACTCACGGTATCGGTCGGCGGAAGCGTGCCAGTCGCCCGGGTGGACCGCCAGCACCGACTCGGGACAGTCCCAGGCTTCCCCGGGCTTCACCACGATCTCGCGGGTGAGGGACATGTCGAAACTGGGGCCCGGCGCGGGGAGGGCCATGAGCCGCGTCCCGGTCATGCTTGGGTCGTGGGTCGCGAGATATACGCCGCCTTGCTCGCCCGACAGGTCCATCCAACCCATGACACCGCGCCCAGGCCATGCGGTCTGGCAGCCCGTGGACTTGATGGCATTGGGCACGATCTGTCCGCAGACATACGGATGAACCAGCGTGAGGTTCTCCGGGTCCTGGGCCGGGCAGATGCCGTACACCATGGGCAGTTCGCAGGCCATCACCGGGCGCTGCGAGCCGTTAGTTAAACGTGCTGCGAAATGCGCTGCGCCGTCATCGGAGACCTGGACGGTCACCGCCAAACTCACTGGCAACTCGTCGGCCGTGAAGCTCAACTCCAGGCGCTGCGGGTCGGGCGTGGCAATCCCCGTCAGCTTCATCTGCTCGAAAGGGATGGTGTCGTAGCCCAGCCCCTTTTCATCCAGCGCCTGCAGCGAAAAGAGCGGTCGGCGCTCGCCCACTGCCGCGTACACCTCGCCCGTGGCCAGGTTTTCGATGCCCGCCAGCGCGCCTGTATCCCGGCAGAAGGTGACGCGCAGTGGCCCACCGGTCAGGGAGACGCGCCGGTTCTCTGGAGCGATGCCCAGTTCCGGCCTGCGCACCAGCTCAACGCTGAAGTCGTCCAGGAAGAACTCGGTAGCCGCATCTGTCTGGCTCAGCCAGATATTGTAGCTGCCCGGCTGTGGCACGCGCAGGGTCAGGTCGGCGCGGGTCCAGTCGGTGCTGGGCGGAAGGACATAGCGCCCGATGAAGTACGTTGGCCCGATCCCCACCACCATCTGCCTGCCCTCGCGCACCCAGTACCAGAAGGATACGCGAAGCAGATCGCCGGCCTCGAACTGCCCCAGCGCGCGTGACGTGCCCTCGTAGTTTCCGCCCATGGTCTGGGCGTTGTCGGTCACCACTCGCAGCGACCGAGCGCCGGTCCGCGCGAAGTTGCTCTTTTCAACAACCGTGGGCGTTCCGTACACGTTCCATGGCCCCGTGTCCGGGAGCTCCATATCCCCGTCGGGAACGTCCAGCCCGAAGCAGGTGGTCGCGGTCAGTGCCAGCGATATTAGGATGTTCCAGCGCATTGTCTGCTTCCTCCATCAGATAGTCGCCTTCCACGCCAACTCCACAAAGCCCCGTGCTTCTTCCCCCCGCACTACGCTCGCACCTGTTGGCCGGGCGGAGGAAGGTCTCAACCGGCCTTGCGGTGAAGGGCAATCCGCTCAGGCACTCACCGAAGGGTCAACCGATCATGCCCATTCCCGAGTACTCCATGACCTGCGTCTGTCCGACCATCGCCGCCGCCCTCAACGTCCCTGTGCCCTCCGGCGCAACCGGCGAACCCATCGCTGAAACCCTCGCCGACCTGGCGGGTTCCGGTCGCATTGCCGTTCTCGCGCCGGACGCCCTCGGCCTGTCCAGCCTGCGTCACTTCGCGAATGACATGCCCTTCCTGTCCGCTCTCTGCGCCAACCGCATGGTCGCTCTGCGTGCAGTCATGCCCTCGATCACGCCGGTGAACTTCGCAACGATGATCACCGGGACCGACCTCGCGGGCCACAATGTGCGATCCAAAGATATGGGTTTCAGCTGCGAAACGCTTTTCGATGTTCTCGGTGCGAACGGACTCTCAGCAGCAGGTTGTGGACGCCCGGGCTACACTGGCGGCGAGCTTCTCGCCCGGTGCGCTCAGCACAAGGGAGTGGCGCGTGTGCCGGATGACGCCGGCACCGAAGAGGTCACGCTGCGCATCGCCCGGGAGAGCCTGCCGGAGTTCATCATCACCCAGATCGGCGGCACGGACGATCATTTCCACCGCTTCGGGCCGGCCAGCGACAGCGCGCGCCCGAAAGTGCAGGAGACGGACCAGCGCCTGCAGAGGCTGTGCGGCGAACTCGGGGCGCTCGGCTATGCTATCATCATTCTCGCAGACCACGGCCAGCACGAAACTGGTGACCCGTCCCACATGGGCAGCCATGGCACCGATTCCGACGAAGACTGCCTGGTGCCGTGCACCTGGATCGCCGCGCACTGATGGTCTCTCCCGTAACTGCCCAATGGAGGCTTGACAGCCATGCGCCCCACAGCACCCGTTCTACTCCTCACGCTCTGCGTCGCGTGTTTCGGCGCACCGAGCGCCAAGTCGGTCGCGGTCACGGAGCCGCCGACCCTTGATGGACAACTCACTGAGGCCTGCTGGGAAGGTCCCGCGCCGATCCGGGATTTCGTGGTGCTCGGCGGCGAGACCCCGGCGCGCAGCCAGACGCAGGCCTGGGTCGCCCATGACGCCGACAACCTGTACGTTGCGGTCAAGGCCTTCGACGCCGAGATGCCGAAGCTGGCCGCCACCGTCAGCGGTCGGGACGCCAATGTCTTCGCTGACGATAGCATCGAAATCTTTCTGGACCCCGCGCGGGACCAGTTCCACTACGTCCAAATGGCCTTCAACCCGCTGGGCACCCGCTTTGACGCATCGGGTGACGCTGCGGGCGGCCTGCCCGACTGGGACGGCGAGTGGTCCGTGAGCACTGCGCGCGGCGCCGACCACTGGTCAGCCGAAGTGGCGATCCCCTTCGCCACGCTGCCTCTGACCGACGCGGGCGAAACATGGGGTATCAACATCTGCCGCCAGCGCAAGGTTGACGGTGAACTCTCCTGCTGGTCGCAGACCGGCGATCGTTTCGCGCGCCCGGCGAGCTTCGGCACCGTGGATATCGCGGCCGATCTGGAACGGTATCGTATCGAATTGACTGTCGCCGACTGGGGCCGGGGAATCCAGGGCCGCAACGCTCTGGCGTACTCGGTGGCCAACCGATCCGGGCGCGCGCGTGACCTGTCCCTGCGCTTGGCAATCACCCCTCCGGACGAAGCCGGGCGCGAAGAGTTCCACCCTATCGGCATCGTTCCCGCGGGTGAGACGAAAGCCGCCACAGTCTCCTACCAGGCCTTCCAGCAGGGGCCGCATGACCTGGCTCTCGCGGTGACGGACGTGGAGACGGGGCGACCCGTTGCCACCATCGGACGCCGCATTGACGTGACCTCGAGCGCAACTTTCTCAGTGTTCAAGTCGTACTATCGCGACCATGTGACCGTCGGCTACCAGGTCCAGGTGCCCGAGGAGAACCTGTCGGAGCATAGTGTCACACTGCGGTTGCGCGCGCTGGGACACGACGCGGTCCTATCGGAGGCATTCGCCCGGAGACTGACGGCTCCTGAAGGTCTTCTGCGCATTCCGACGCGGGACTTGCCCGTGGGCCAGTACGAGGTCCTCGCGCAGCTCACCAATGCCGCGGGCGAGGTCGTCTGCCAGGACACTCTCCGTTTCCCGCAGCTCCGCGCGGCGGATGCGCCCGAACCCATCGTTTCGGTGCGAGACGACAACATGCTCCTCGTCCAAGGCAGGCCTTTCTTCCCGCTGGGCATCTATGAGCGGCCTATGTCCGCCGCTACCCTCCGCAACCTGTCGGACGCCGGGTTCAACCTGTGCATCCTCGGCGGCGGCCTCGGGGCTATGCGCCACGTGCTGGACCGCGCACAGGCCCACGGGCTGCACATGTGGCTGCCCCTCAGCCACATGCTTGACCTGTCCACAGACACCGAGAACCGCAGCGAGAGCCTGCGCAAGCACGCAGAGACCCTGGGCGATCACCCCGCGCTCCTGTGCTGGGAGAGCATCGACGAGCCTGCCTGGGGGAGCCAAAGCGCCGAAGGGCTGTACGAGGGTTATTGCCTGATGCGCGAGCTTGACCCGAACCGGCCGATCTGGATGAACCATGCACCGCGCAATCTCATCTCCACGCTGGCCCACTACAACCGCGGCGCCGACATTGCGGGCGCTGACATTTACCCTGTGCCCGAACCCGCGACCCACTCGAACCTGCCGGACAAGACCATCGCCGTCACCGGAGCGGAGACCGACAAGAATCGGGAAGCTGTCTGTGACGAAAAGCCGATCTTCATGGTGCTTCAGGGCTTCGGTTGGCGGGAGTTGTCCACGAACCCGGAAGACCGCCCGAAGGCGATCATGCCCACCTTCGCACAGTCGCGGTTCATGGCCTACAACGCCATCACCCACGGCGCCAATGGGCTCCTGTACTGGGGCACGCACTACACGCGTAAGCCGTCCCGGTTCTGGTCGGAACTGAAGTCGCTCGTCAGCGAACTTGCGTCCCTGCAGGATGTGCTGGCGTCCAGGAGCATCCTTCCGGCGGTGGACGGGGGAATACCCGAGAAGCTTTCGGCAGTCCGCAAGAGCGTTGGTGACAGGACCTTCCTGATCGTGGTCAACGAGAGCCCCGAAGCCCGCACGGTGAGCCTGACGGTGCCCTCGCTTCAGTCCCGGCGGGTGCGGCGACTGTTCGAGGGCCAG
>JAGPGE010000440.1 GCA_018056145.1 Armatimonadota bacterium | reverse complement strand
GCTTTCACGCCGTGCATCATGCGCTCGACGCCCAGCACCGAGATCCACGTGTGCCCCCACTTCCGGCCGTCCCCGCAATGGTGACTGCCGGTGATATGGCTCTCGATTGAGAACCGCAGGGCCTTGAGGCAGCGGTCCAGAATCTCCTCGCGGGACACTCCCGCTTTTGCTTCATCGAGGCCCGGGTCAGCCGCGAGCACTCCGAACGCGCCGACGAACTTCTGGTTGGTCTGCACCCCCCAGCTGTCGTAGCCGGAGCCGAAGCAGCCGAGGTCGGGTCGCGCGGGGTCATCCCACCAGTATGTGCGCGCGAACTTCGCCCACGGCTGCAGTACCCGCGTGAAATCGGCGGCGGTCGGGTTATCTGGCATGTTGCGAATCACCATCCCGTTCGCGATCTGATTTGCCGTCTTCCTCTAGGCTCTGTTCGTCCCGGAGTGGGGGAGACCTCCGCGTTCTGAGTGGGGGAAGGTGAGCGGGCGGGCTACTGGGAACTGTAGTCTTGAGTCCCGCAACTGAATCCGTCCAATGCGACCACAGGGCAGCCTTTGCTCGGAGTTGACCATGTCTCGCGTCTGTGTTGAGCCCTGCTCCGACTACGACCTCGCGACCGTGCGGAAGGCCGTCCGTGCGTGCTTCGAGTGCTGGCCGGATGCTTCCACGAGGCTGATCGAGGGCGCCCGCGTTCTGCTCAAGCCCAACATGATAAACGCACGTCCCGCTGAGAGCGCTGTCTGCACGCATCCGGCGGTGGTGCGCGCCGTGGCGGAAATCTGCTGCGAGGCCGGGTGCGGGGTGGTGGTTGCGGACGAGCCCGGCTACGCGCTGGTGGATGACCCGAGCAGGCTTTTCTCGGATGCCGGGATCGCCCAGGCGCTGGAAGGCCTGCCGGTTGAGATTCGGCTGCTCAAGCATGGCGGATACCGGGACGTGTTGGTGGAGAACCCTCTGCGCGTGAGTCAGGTCCGAATCTCGCGCATGATACTTGATGCCGAGGTGGTCATCAACCTGCCCAAGTGCAAGACCCATCAGATGACGCTGTTCACCGGCGCCGTGAAGAACATGTTCGGCGCAGTGGCCCCGCGAGACCGTGTGCGCCTGCATATGCTGGGCGAGTTCGCAGCCTTCGGCGAAGCCGTTGCGGACACTTTCTCGACCTGCATCCCTCATTTCAACGTGTTGGACGCAGTCACGGCCATGGAGGGCAAGGGCCCCAGCCATGGGAGACCGCGGCAACTCGGTCTGGTCCTTGGCTCAACGGACGCAGTTGCTCTGGACACGGTGGCAGCCCATCTCATCGGGATCCGTGCGGACCAGGTCCGGGTCATCGGGGCCGCTTCAGAAAGAGGCCACGGCACCGCTGACCTGGCCGCCATCGACGTGGGCGATGCTGACCTGGCGTCTCTGCGGCAGGAGTTTGAGGGTCCCCCGGGGGGCATCCGGCGGGGATTCCCGGGGTGGATGGGTCGCATGGTCCAGAACTCGCTGTGGGTAAGGCCGAAGGTGCTGCCCGGCAAGTGTATCCGCTGCGGCGCCTGCGCCGCGGTCTGCCCCGGCGACGCGATCACCATCCGCCGGCATGCGGAGATCGACCGCGACAGGTGCATCGAGTGCTTCTGCTGCCAGGAAGTCTGCCCGGCCGGAGCCATCGATACGGCCACCAGCTTCCTTTATCGCACGTTCCTGCATGGCCGCCGCGGCCGACGTGCGCGGGCGGAGTGAGTGGGAACCAGGCCACAACGCAGGAACATCGGTTCTGTGGGGTGCGTGCCCGCTGGGGCTGGATACGCGTCCATCATGCCGTTCGACGTGAGCCGTTGCCCCACAGCCCGCGGGCGGGCGGCTCCTGCCGGAGCCTGACAGCACACGGCACGACTCCAACGCCGCGGGCACCCGGCGCCGGCCACTCACAAGGCCGGCACGCATCCCGCAGAAGCGATGCTCGTGGGAGACAACGCCGCGCTTAACTTGTTGACAGCCGCCGACTCCGCTACAATGGCGCTTTGATGCCATTCAGGCTGGATTGAAGGTGATAGCCGTGAGGTCCATCAGCGACATGCCCGGCAAGCTCTTCGTGGTAGAGGGGATTGACGGGTCTGGCAAGAGCACCCAGATTTATCTCTTGTACCGTTGGCTCATGTCCGAGCGGTATGCCACGTTCTTCTCCGAGTGGAACTCCTCGCCGCTGGTGAAAGAGACCACGCGCCGGGGCAAACGCAAGCACCTGCTCACACCCACTACCTTCAGCCTGATCCACGCCACGGACTTCGCCGACCGGAATGAGCAGAATATCCTGCCCGCGCTCAAGGCCGGCGCCGTGGTGCTCGCAGACCGTTACGCGTACACCGCATTCGCGCGCGACGTCGCCCGAGGCTGCCATCCCGAATGGGTGCGCGAGGTGTACTCTTTCGCGGTCCAGCCCACCGTCGGCTTCTACTTCCGAGTGCCCCTGGACGTGGCCCTGGAACGGATCCTGGTGGGCCGCCCAGAACTCAAATGGTACGAGGCGGGCCTGGACGTAGGCCTGAGCGATGATCCATACGAGTCCTTCAAGCTCTTCCAGGAGCGCATCCTGCGCGAATACGACAAGATGGTGGAGGAGTTCGGCCTGCACGTCATCGACGCCACGCTTCCCATCGCCGAACAGCAGGAGCAGGTGCGCGAGATTGTCCGGCCTTACCTGAAAGACGTGCTGCGCCAGCCTGAGGGAGTGCGCGGACGCAGGCTTGACGCAGTCAAGGAGGCAGCCGAGTGAAACCCCAGAGCTACTGGCATCCGATGTCTTCCATGCCCTCCGAGCCTCTCCCGGGCAAGCTGATTGTCCTCGAGGGCACCGACGGGGTGGGGCGCTCTACCCAGATACAGATGCTCAAGAACTGGCTGGAGAGCATCGGTGTAGCGGTCTACGATACGGGTCTGAGCCGCTCGGTCCTGTGTGGCCGAGACCTTCAGCGCGCGAAGCAGGGGCACACACTCGACCCGATCACGCAGGCGCTGTACTACGCCACGGATTTTGCAGATCGCCTGGAGAACGAGATGCTTCCGGCCCTCCGGGCAGGTTGCGTGGTCCTCACTGACCGCTATATCTACTCGCTCATGGCCCGGGCGATCGTGCGCGGCAACGACCCGAAATGGGTGCGTCGCGTCTACGGTTTCGCGATTGTCCCGGACCTTATCCTCTACCTGCACGCCGACCTGAGCGTGCTGATTCCCCGTGTCCTGGCCGCCGGCGGGTTCGACTACTGGGAGTCCGGCTCAGACTACCTGCGTGGCGACAGCCGTTACGACTGCTTCGTGCGACACCAAGACGCACTCCTGGGCGTGTTCAAGCGCATGACTGAAGAGTACGGTTTCGTCACCATCGACGCGAACCGCACGGTCATGGACGTCTTCGGGGACCTGCAGGGGAAAATCCGCGAGGTCGTGAAGGACCTGACTTTTGTCCCGTCGCGGGAGCCGGCTTCACCCGAAGAGTATATGCTTCCGGTTCCCAAGCCCCTGGACGAGCGCCCGACCCGCAGCATGGCCGACATTATCGCCGACCTGCTGGCGAGCCTGCAGGACGAATAGGCGCCGTACATTTCAGGCCAAACACGCGGCGCGGGCCATCGGTCCGCGCCGTTTGCTCAGTGGGGGACTGGCGCCGTTTCCGAGCCTGACCCGAAAACGGTGCCTGTACCCGCTGAGCGTGTCACTGCCACCCGCCATGGCGTTCGCCTCTGTCGTATGCCTCTCACTATTCGCAATTACCCATTCACTCTTCCCCACCCACCTGCCTCTGCTTGACTCCCCTCCCGCCTTCTTGTAGTGTTTCCGTGCTCTGTACGAAGCAAGTTTCCGAGCCTCCGCGCCGAAAGGAAGTCCGCGAAATGCGACACGATCTGCTGCTTGTGACCCCGCCTTCGGTTCCTCCACTGGACCCGGATTTTAAGCCCGCCGTCCTCGGCAACCGGGCATTTCTGAGGGCTGTTGAAGAGTCCGGAAAGGGCGTGCCGCTGCGCATCGCTCTTGTCCGTGGCGACGGCTCCGTCTCGACCTTCGATACCCGCGCCTTCGCGCCCGATGCCCCGCTCGCTGCCGCGAATCTGACCTATGCCGAGCGCCTGGTGAAGTTCCTGCTCTGGCAACGTGGCGGCTGGAAGGTCATCGTGGGCGGCCCGGCACAGATCGGCGAGCACATCCGCAAGGTCTACTCGCCCCAGGGCGAACGCGCCTTTGACTACGAGTTTATGGGCGAGACTGTCTATGAGAAGCCCTTCACCGTGGAGATAACCGACGCCGAGAGCGTTCCCGGCACCAGCGAGACCACCGCACCCCTTGGCCGGCACCTCGATGGCTGCCGCGTTGGTTTCGACCTTGGCGCAAGCGACCGCAAGACCAGCGCGGTTGTGGAGGGCGAAGACGTCTTCACCGAAGAGGTGAAGTGGGACCCGAAGACCGCGAAGGACTGGCAGTATCATTACGAAGGCATAAAGCACTCAATCCAGCGCGCGGTGGATCACCTTCCCCGTGTCGACGCGATCGGCGGCAGCGCTGCGGGCGTGTACATCAACAACCGCGCCATGGTCGCGTCGCTCTTTCGCGGCGTGCCGAAGGACGACTTCAACGCTCACATCAAGCCTCTTTTCGAGAACCTTGGCAAGGAGTTCGGTGTGCCGCTGGTCGTGGTCAATGACGGCGAAGTGACGGCTCTCGCCGGCTCCATGTCCCTCGAGGCCAACGCGGTTCTCGGCGTCGCCATGGGTTCCAGCGAAGCCGCGGGCTATGTGACGCCGGACGGCAACATCACTGGCTGGCTGAACGAGCTTGCCTTCGCGCCCGTAGACTTCAACCCCAATGCCCCGCAGGACGAGTGGTCCGGCGACATTGGCTGCGGCGTCAACTACTTCTGCCAGACCGGAGTCATGCGCCTTGCGGCCGCCGCCGGCCTGGAGTTCGAAGCCGAGAAGTCGGTGCCCGAGCGCCTGGAGGACGTGCAGGCGTGGATGAAGGAGGGCAAGCCGGGCGTGGCTGAGATCTATGAATCGATCGGCATCCAGTTCGGCTATACCATTGCTCACTACGCGGACTTCTATGAGATCGAGAAGATGCTGATTCTCGGCCGCGTCACCACCGGTTCCGGCGGCGACTTGATCCTTGAGAAGGCCCAGGACGTACTTGCCAGGGAGTTCCCGGAGCTCTCGACGCAGATCGAGTGCATGCTGCCCAACGAGAAGCTGCGACGGGTGGGGCAGGCAATCGCTGCGGCCAGCCTGCCAGTGATCGCGTAGGCAAGAGCTGGGAGGGTCCTGAATGCAGATCGCGGGTGTGCGCGCGGTCGAGCGCACAGGCCCCGTGACCATCACCCGCGTCCGTGGGGTCCCATCGGCTGGACAGCGCTGACACCCCACGGCTGGCGGAAGAAGGCGTCGCGCGACTCCCGGGGCTGAGACGAGCCAGCCCGGATCGAGCGACGCAGGACCCACCGTCGC
>JAGPGE010000439.1 GCA_018056145.1 Armatimonadota bacterium | reverse complement strand
CTATTCCGCTCCCGGCCCCAGGCTTCGAGCGCTCAGATACCGGTGCCATGTCCGACCGCATACTGATTCGTGGCGCACGCGAACACAATCTCAACGGGGTCGATCTTGACCTGCCCGGCAATGCCCTCATTGTCTTCACGGGCGTGAGCGGTTCGGGGAAGTCCTCCCTAGCTTTCGACACCCTCTTTGCCGAGGGCCAGCGGCTCTACCTGGAGTCCCTGTCCACGTATGCGCGCCAGTTCCTTCAGCAGTTGCCCCGCCCCCGGGTGGAGCGCCTGGAGGGTCTCGCGCCGGCCATCGCGATTCACCAGGGGTCGCGAAGCCACAATCCGCGCTCCACCGTGGCCACGGTCACGGAGATCTACGACCACCTGCGCGTGCTGTACGCGGCCATCGGCAAGCCCCACTGTCCCCGCTGCGGGAAGCCCATCGGCGCACAGACCCGGGAGGCCATCGTCGGCGCGATCCTGGCCTTGGATGACGCGCCGCGGGTGACGATCCTCGCACCAGTTATCCGCGCCCGCCGGGGCGAGTTCAAGGACCTGCTGGAGGACATGCACAAGCGCGGGTACGTCCGCGTGCGCATTGATGGCCAGTTGCACGACATCGTGGCCCCGCCCGAACTGGACCGGCGGCGCAAGCATGACGTGGAGATCGTCATCGACCGCATCCAGTTGCAGGGCGATGCGCGCGCGCGGGTGTCCGAAGCGGTGCAGGCGGCTGTGGAGCTGTCCGAGGGCGATGTGGTGGTGGCGGTGGAGGGCAAGCCGGACATGCTCCTGAGCACCCGGTTCGCGTGTCTCCCCTGCGGGCTGAGTTTCCGCGAGCCCACCCACGCCTCGTTCTCCTTCAACAGCCCCCAGGGAATGTGTCCCGAATGCCAGGGGCTGGGCTCCACCCGCACTATGGATCCCGCGCTTCTCGTGGAGCATCCGGACAAGCCCTTGACGCAGGGCGCGATCCCGCTCCTGCCCTCGCTGGACAACCCACAGCGCCGGCATTGGTACGAGGGCGTTGCGAAGCGCTACGGGTTCTCGCTGGAAACGCCGTGGCGCGACCTCACCGACCGCCAGCGTGAAGTGCTGCTGTACGGGTCCGGCGGGGAACTGGTGGAGTACTATTTCAAGCACCCCCGGCACGGCTGGGAGTGGCGCCATGCGGAGCCCTGGGACGGGATCATCGCGCGCCTCATGTGGCGCCAGAACCGGGTGCGCGCCCGGGTCCTGCGGGACAAGTACGAGGCGGTCATGCACACTGGCCGCTGCCCCGCCTGCCGGGGCAAGCGCCTGAAGCCCGAGAGCCTTGCAGTGACCCTGGGCGGCCTGTCCATCTCCGACCTGTGCGAGCTTACAGTCGAGGATGCGCTGCGGTTCATCGGCGCCCTGGAACTCAATCGCACCGACGCCCAGATCGCGGAAGACGCGCTCAAGGAAGTGCGCGACCGGCTGGCGTTCCTGTCCCACGTGGGCCTGCACTACCTGAGCCTGGACCGTTCCGCGCCCACGCTTTCCGGGGGAGAATCCCAGCGCATCCGCCTCGCCAGTCAGGTCGGCAGTGGCCTGGTGGACTGCCTGTACGTGCTGGACGAGCCCAGCATCGGCCTGCACCACCGCGACCAGGGCAAGCTGCTGGATACCCTCTTGCACCTGCGCGACCTGGACAACACCATCATCGTGGTCGAGCATGACGAGCAGACCATGCTCACCGCCGACTATCTCGTGGATTTCGGGCCTGGAGCGGGGGAGAAGGGCGGCGAGGTGGTGGCCTGCGGCACGCCCGGACAGGTGAAGCGCAACCCGGACTCGCTCACGGGGCAGTATCTGTCGGGCAAGCGCACCATCGCCACGCCCGAGAAGCGCCGCAAGGGCAACGGGAAAGCCCTGACGATCCTCGGCGCCCGGCATAACAATCTGCGCGACATTGACGTGGCATTCCCCCTGGGGACGTTCATCTGCGTCACGGGTGTGTCGGGTTCCGGCAAGAGTTCACTGGTCACGGATACGCTCTATGCGGCGCTGGCGTCAAAGCTGCACCGTGCCGAACTCGAGCCCGGCGAGCATTCCGCGATCCAGGGCATCGAGCACCTTCAGAAGGTCATCCTGATCGACCAGGACCCCATCGGCCGCACGCCCCGCAGCAATCCGGCCACCTACACCAAGGTCTTCGACCACATCCGGGACTTGTTCGCGCAACTGCCGGAATCCCGTGCCCGGGGGTACGCTCCCGGCCGGTTCAGCTTCAACGTGCCAGAGGGCCGTTGCGGCAACTGCGAAGGGCACGGCGCGGTGCGGCTGGAGTCCGACTTCCTGGCGGATGTCTGGGTGACGTGCGAGGTCTGCGGTGGGGAGCGGTTCGACCGCGAGACCCTCGCAATCGAGTTCAAGGGCCATAACATCGGCGACGTGCTGGACCTCGAGGTCAATGATGCCCTCGAGCTTTTCGGCAATGTCCCGCGCATTCGGCACATTCTCCAGACCCTGCGTGACGTGGGCCTGGGGTACATCAAGCTCGGACAGCCCGCAACCACCGTATCCGGCGGCGAGGCCCAGCGCATCAAGCTCGCGAAGGAACTGGCCCGTCCCGGCGGCGAGGGCTGTCTGTACATCCTGGACGAGCCCACCACCGGCCTGCATTTCGAGGACGTCCGGAAGCTCCTGGAAGTCCTGCACCGGTTCGTTGAGGGCGGCAGCACCGTAATTGTGGTGGAGCACCACCCCGACGTCATCAAGAACGCGGACTACCTCATTGACATGGGCCCTGAAGGCGGTGCGGATGGCGGGCGTGTGGTGGCTCGCGGCACGCCTGAGCAAGTGGCCCGGCGCAAGACTTCGCACACTGGCGCGATGCTCCGCGAGATGCTGGAGCTGGGCGGAGTGCATGCCGCCCCCGCGCATCACCGGCGCAGGTCCGCCCGCCCGCGCAGTGAGAACATCGAGGTGTTCGGTGCCCGGGAGCACAATCTCAAGGGCATCGACGTCCGCATCCCGCGCCGTCAGTTCACCGTCTTCTCGGGAGTCAGCGGCTCCGGCAAGACCTCCCTTGCCTTCGACACGGTCTATGCGGAAGGCCAGCGCAGGTACTGTGAGTCCCTGTCCTCCTACGCCCGTCAGTTCGTGAGCCAGATGCCCAAGCCCAAGGTCGAGCGGGTCTCGGGCCTGTCGCCGGGCATCGCCATCGAGCAGCGGAATGCGGTGCGCACGCCCCGCTCCACCGTGGGCACCGAGACCCAGATCTACGACTACCTGCGGGTGCTGTACGCGCGCCTGGGTGTGCCCCATTGCCCCGAGTGCGGCGAGCCCCTGGGTGCGCGCAGCGTTGCCGATGTGGTCGAGGCCATCCTGGAGCATTTCGGCGAGCGCCGCGCGCTGATTCTCGCGCCCCTGAAGCCCTCGGGCAATGAGGAGTACCTGGATGTCTTCGCGCGCCTGGCGAAGGATGGCTGGAACCGGGTGCGCGTGGACGGCGAGACCCTGTCGCTACCGTACTCAGGCCCGCACATTGACCGCCGGCGCAGGCATCACGCGGAACTGGTGGTGGATCGCCTCACGCCGCACCAGTCTGATCGCGCGCGGCTTGCTGAAGCCGTGGAGCGCGCCTTCTCGGTGTCCGGCGGCGAGGTCATCGCGGCGGGTTGGGAGCCCTCCGACGGCGAAGCCCTCCACATGTCCCGCGACTACGGCTGCGCGCGCTGCGGCACCAGTTACCCGCGCATCACCCCGCGCGCCTTGTCCTTCAACCACTGGGAGGGCTGGTGCCCGACCTGCGAGGGTCTGGGCGTCTTGCGCGGCCTGGACCCGGAGGTCATGGCGCCCGACCCGCGCCTGTCCATCCGGCAGGGAGCCGTCACGATCTGGGACGAGATCGCGCCCGGAGGCCTGCTGGAACGCACTCTGGAGGCCCTCGCCGAACATGGCGGCTTCTCGCTGGACCAGCCCTTCGCGACCCTCAGCCCCGACCAGAAGCGCCTGATCTTCGAGGGCAGCGACGCCGAGTTCCAGGTGCAACCGGGGCTCAGCGTACGGTTCGCGGGCCTCTCGCCGGGAATCGAGGAGGGCTCCGCGGTCAGCCACCATTTCCGCCGCCAGTTCACCCGCGCGGTGGGCGACCTGCCCTGCCCCGAGTGCCACGGGGGACGGATCCGCGCGGAATCCGCCGCGGTGCGTTTCCGCGGCAAGACCCTCGTGGACCTGTGCCGCCTACCGCTGGATGATGCCCTGGCGTTCCTGGGCGAGATCCAGTTGACGCCCGACCAGAGCGCGGTCGCGGGTGATATCCTGGGAGAGATCACCTCGCGCCTGCGCTTCCTGGTGGAAGTCGGGCTGGAGTACCTGCACCTGCACCGTTCCGCTCCGACTCTCTCGGGCGGCGAGGCTCAGCGCGTGAAGCTGGCGGGGCAACTGGGCTCGGGGCTCACCGGGGTCATGTACGTGCTCGACGAGCCGACCGTGGGCATCCACCCTCGGGACAACGACCGGATGCTCGCCGCTCTCGAAGGCCTGCGCGACCTGGGCAATACGGTCATGGTGGTGGAGCACGATCCGCAGACCTTCGCCCATGCGGATTACATCATCGACTTCGGGCCGGATGCGGGGCCTTCCGGGGGGCAGGTGACCGCGGCCGGCAGACCGGACACGGTGAAGCGGGTGCGCAAATCCCGCACGGGTGCCCTCCTGCGCGGCGAACTTGCGGTTCCCGTGCCCACGAATCCGCGCGAGATCACCGACCCCTCCGCGGGCGGATGGCTGCGTATCGAGGGCGCGCGCCACAATAACCTCAAAGACATCGACGTGGATATCCCGCTGGGTCGACTGGTATGCGTCACCGGGCCCTCGGGTTCAGGGAAAAGCTCGCTGATCGGCGACATCCTGTACGAGGAACTGTCCTACCGCCTGCACGGCCGCAACACCATGCCGGGCCATCACCGAGCGATCACCGGCTTCGAAAGCCTCCAACGCGTGGCGGGCATCGACCAGTCGGCCATCGGGTACTCGCCGCGCTCCAATGCCGCCACGTACATCGGCGCCTTCGACCCGATCCGCGACCTGTTCGCCCGATTGCCAGAGGCGAAGATGAGGGGCTACACGCCCCGCCGGTTCTCCTTCAACGCGCGCGGTGGGCGTTGCGAGGCCTGCCAGGGCATGGGCTTCCGGGTGGTGGAGATGCACTTCCTGCCCGACGTCTGGGTGGAGTGCGAGGAGTGTCGCGGGCGGCGCTATAATCGCGAGACGCTGGATATCAAGTACCGCGGTCGCAGCATCGCGGACGTGCTGGAAATGTCCGTGGACCAGGCGTTGGAACACTTCTCGGAGTTCCCGCGTATCCGGGCCATGCTCCAGATCCTGTCCGACGTGGGTCTGGGGTATCTGCCGCTGGGACAGGGCGCACCCACGCTGTCCGGCGGCGAGGCCCAGCGAGTGAAGATCGCTCGAGAACTGGCTCACCCGTCTCCCGCGCGCACCCTCTACCTGCTG
>JAGPGE010000438.1 GCA_018056145.1 Armatimonadota bacterium | reverse complement strand
CCGAGGGCGCGGTCGCGATCTCCCGCAACGAGCGCGAGACCGGCGCTGAAGGCGAAGAGCGCATCGTGGTGAAATTCCCGATCATCGGCGGGTTCGTCCCACGAGGTGCGCTCCGTGAGGACGGCACACCGCACCCTCACGCAGGCACTGGCTTCGGGCTGTGCCAGGCCATCTCTTTCCCAGCGGACGAAAAAGGGCACTTCAACTGGGGTACGAAGTACATCCACCGTAGCGAGGTGCACCAGTTCACGTACGGCGACAAGGGCTTCCAGTCCGTGCGGTCCTCATCAGGGCTGCAGGAGCCCCATCCTGCGGCGGGTGTCTGGCGAATCGTGGCTCCCGGGATCACCAACGCCGTCCCGGACGGCGATGACCTGCTCCTGGCGGTCAGCGCCACCGACGGGTCCGGACAAGTGACTGGAGTATCGCGCTGGGCTCGCAGTGACGCCACATGGCGACCCGTCGCCTTCTCACCCGTGACTCCGCCCGGTGCGGGTTGGGCGGAGCCTAGCCTGGTCCGCGACAAGGACGGGGCCCTGCTCTTCTCGGCAAGGGGGTCAGGTGGCGAGAAACTGAGCGAGGTCCAAATCTGGCGCAAGCACGGCGACGGTCCACAGTGGCGCCTGGTGGTGAGCACCCCTGACGTCCGCGTCTGGCACAAACAGGACGAGGGCGCGGAATGGGGCGCGGTGATCAAGCTGGCGGGCGCACACAACCCCGGGCCGATCTCCATCGGCTCCGCTGCCGACGGTACCCCGTATATCGCCGCCAACCCCTCCGGCAGTGGACGTGAGACGCTGTGCATCTGGCCTCTGAATTCCGAGAGGATGGACCTAGACGAACCGCTCACCGTACGCGCCGCCCGGGATGACTTCGGCCCGGCCCCCGGTGGGGGGGCCTGGATGGTCGATCATCCCTCGGGCTCGGTGCTGCGCCTTGCCGATGGCCAGTGGCACGGTGTGATCGCGTACCGAGTTCTCGGGAACGCGGAGCACACAGGCGCGCCACCCGCGGACCAGACCGGCTGTTATCTGGAGGAGATAGTCTCCTCCGGGCCGCCCCTGCCGCCCTGGCGATTCGAGTAGTCCCCCCGCGGGTGCATGTCATTGCCGTCGATTACCCTGTGAACTACCTATTGACATCGAGCGTCATCTACTATATCTTATAGTAGATACTAGAGAGCTCATTCGGCAAGGAGGGTCCCCGATGACACACAGGCCCCGGAACGGCGGCAACATCAGTTCGCTCCATGTGGCGCTCCTGGTGCTTGGCGCCTGCGTGTTCGTCCCCCTGCTGTTCAGCGGATGCTCGAGCGATGACGAGAACACCTACATCGATTGCGAACCGCGGTACCACAGCATGACCATCATCCTGCACGTGGAGGACCTGGTAGGAGACGCGCTGGGCGAGGTCACGGTCTGGGTCGATGGGGTCGCGCAGAACGCCCGCACAAGCTGGCAGTTCATCTCCCTCGGGAACCAGTACCCGCCGGAATGGCGCGGCTTCCTGGCCAACTGGATCTTTTCGGGCTTCACGGTGGCGACGTACCGCGCAGATGACCTTGAGAAGGTGACGGTGGTCGTGACCAAGCCGGGCTACCAGTCTCAGGGCACGGTGTTCTACGTCGCCGACGATCTTCCGAGCCAGGTCTATGCCCGTGAGACTTTCACGATGCTGCCCACGGCGTTCCCCGCGGGCGCCGAGGGTGCGGATGAGATGAAGCCGATCATGAAGGACAAGCCCGGCGAGGTCATTGGCTGGGACAAGCCTGCAACCACTGGGGCGACCACTTCGATGTTCAAGATTGCGGGGTTGTAGCGGCCAGGGATCGGCCTGCCAGCGCGCCATCAGGAGATGAAATGCAGACGCCGCGGACTTCAGACCAGTCCGCGGCGTTTCTGCTGTCTCACGGAGCGGTTCAGCGTCCGCGTTCGGCAAGCACGGCCTCGAAGTCCTGCCGGAAAGCTCGCAATGCCTTCCCGCGGTGGCTGACCGCACTCTTCTCTTCGCGGCTCAGCCGGGCGAATGTGCGCCCTGCCGGCGGGTAGATGAACACGGGGTCAAAGCCGAACCCGTTGTCGCCCTCGGGCGCATCGGAGATCAGCCCCTCCACGGTCTCCTGCCACGTGCCCAGAATCCCTTCCGGAGACGCCAGCGCGATGCAGCAGACGAACCGCGCCCGGCGATCTTCCGGAGCGATTCCGGAGAGGCGCTGGAGCAGCCATGCGATGCGCTCGGGGTCAGTCTCAGCAACCCGCGCCGACTTCACCCCGGGCTCGCCGTCCAGTGCGTCCACTTCCAGGCCACTATCATCGGCGACCGCCCAGTGCCCTGTGGCGGCGGCGATTGCCAGGGCCTTCTCACAGGCATTCGCGCAGAAGGTGTCATGGGGCTCTTCGACTTCCGGCGCGTCCGGGAAATCCGCGAGCGAGACCACTTCTACGGCCAGCCCTTTCAGCAGTTCGGCGATTTCCCGCAGTTTGCCCTGATTCCGGGTGGCGACCACGAGCCGCTCAGGCATGCTACCCGGCACCGTGTTTCTCGATGATCGCGTCGATCTGAGCCAGCTGTTCGGGTGTGAGCGTCCAGCCCGATGCCGCCGCTGTCTCCGCAATCTGGTCGGGCCGCTTGGCCCCGGCGAGAGCGCAGGTCAGGCCGGGCTGCGCGAGAACCCAGGCCAGCGCGAGTTGCGCGGCCGTGCGCCCTTCGGTCTCCGCCATCGCGGCCAGTTCCCGCACCGCAGCCACGTTCTTCGCTAGGCGCTCGCCTTTGAACATAGGCGAATTTGAGCGGGCATCGGATTCCGGGAAGGTCGCGTTCTCGTCATACTTCCCGGTGAGCAGCCCGCGCGCCATGGGGCTGTATGCCAGCACGCCGATGTTGTGCTCGCGACAGAAAGGAAGGATCTCCGCCTCGATATCACGGGTGAGCATGCTGTACGGCGGCTGGAGCGAGTGCAGCGGGCAGACCTCCATGAACTCGGTCATCTGCTCCACACTGTAGTTCGAAACGCCTGCAGCCTTGATCTTCCCGCTGTCCAGGCATGCTTTCATCCCGGCGGCGGTGTCCTTGATCGGCACGTCCGGGTCGGGCCAGTGGACCTGGAACAGGTCGATGTAATCGGTCCTCAGGCGGTCCAGACTGTCATCAAGACTGCTCGCGATGTACTCGGGCGAACTGTTGCGGGTGATGTTTTCGTCCGCGTCCCACTGCAGTCCGGTCTTCGTGGCGATGATAACCTGGTCACGGGGCAGGTCCGCGATGCCCTGCGCAAGGACGCGTTCCGAGTGCCCGCAGCCGTACGCCTGTGCGGTGTCGTAGAAGTTGATCCCCAGCGAGAAGGCCAATTTGACGGCAGCCACGGACTCCTCGTCGACAACGTCCTCACCCCAGAATGCATGACCCATCGCCCAACAGCCGTACCCCACTGTCGAGATGTTCAGGTCACTGGTTCCCAGCTTGCGATACTCCAACCTGGAGCCCTCCTTCATTCGCCCAGTCGGGCGATAGCTTCAGCCTGTTTCGACATGAGCGCCCGGATGCCGTCCTGCCCGAGACCCATCATCTGGTTGAGTTGCTCGAAGCTGAAAGCCCCGTCTTCCGCAGTGGCCTGAATCTCAACGATCTTGCCATCACCGGTCATGATCAGGTTCAGATCGACTCCGGCCTTGCTGTCCTCTTCAAAGCACAGGTCCAGCATGGGTTCGCCGGCAACAATTCCCACCGAGATCGCGGCCACCTGAGTGACCAGCGGACTGCGCTTGAGCACGCGGCGCTTCTCCAGGTGTTTGACCGCCTGGGCAAGGGCCACATAGGCACCGGTGATCGAGGCCGTGCGCGTGCCTCCGTCGGCCTGTAGGACGTCGCAGTCGAGAGTGATGGTGCGCTGCCCGAGAAGCTTCAGGTCGCATGAGGCCCGCAAGGCGCGGCCGATGAGTCGTTGGATCTCGAGAGTGCGCCCGCCCTGTTTGCCCGTCGCTGCTTCGCGGCTGGAGCGTTCCGAGGTCGCTCGCGGGAGCATCCCGTATTCGGCGGTGATCCACCCCTGGTCGGAGTCCATGAGCCACCGAGGCACGCGGTCCTCGATGGAGGCGGTCACATGCACCTTGGTGTCACCCTGGACGATGAGGCACGAGCCTTCGGCATATTTGTTCACACCCACCAGCAGCTTCACGTCGCGCAGGTCGGCGTTGCCACGTCCATCAGATCGGATCAAAGCATTTCGTTCCTTCCCGGTCATTGTCACGCTCTGCGGTTACATTCGCCCCGGAACCCCGGTGCCCTCCACGAACTGCCGCAGACCCTCGCAGATGGCCCCGGCGGCCCTCTCGCGGGTCGTTTCCTGCTGCAGGAGGGCTTCCTCCTGGTCGCTGTTGAGGAACATCAACTCCACGAGCACCGCGGGCATCCGGGTTTCGCGGATGACCACGAACCGAGCCTGCTTCAGGCCGCGGTCCGGACGCTTGAGCGCCGCGACCAGGGATTCCTGCATGATCGCGCCCAGGCATTTGCTGGCCTGCCGGTAGTAGAAGGTCTCCGTTCCCACACCCTCATTCCGCCGGGGCATGGCGTTGCAGTGGACGCTCACGAACATATCCGCGCCCAGGCGGTTAGCGATCTCGGCGCGGTCGTGCAGGTCAACAAAGCGATCGTCATCGCGGGTCATGCGAGCCAGCACACCCCGGCTGCGCAGAATCCGCGCGGTGCGCTGGACCACGTCGAGGTTGACTTCCTTCTCCTTGAGCACCTTTCCCGAAGCGCCGTTGTCCTTGCCCCCGTGCCCTGCGTCCAGGACAACCTGCTTGCCCTCCAGTTTCTCGCGCCGGAAGACGATCTCCACCCCCGCGGGAGCGATGGGGTTCACATCGAAACGGATCAGCTCGCGCAGGTTCAGGACGAGTGTAGTCTGCGGCGGGTCGCCCTCCTGGTCCACGGTAACAGACTCGACGAACTCGCCGAACATGGGCAGGTCGCGCTCGCTGCTGCCGGGTCGCGTGTCGCCGAAGCTCACGGTGATCCGCGCGGGACGCATCCGCAGGTCCCAGCTTGGGGTCACAGGCCAGTCCGTGAGAATGCGCAGCTTCTCCGAACCATCCGTGCCCTGGACCAGCGTTACGTCAGTGATCGTCGGGAATCTCCGCTTCACCACGGGCGCACTGCCGGACGGGCTGCCGATGATCATCGTCCCGCCGCACCCGTCCGCCGCCGGATCCCAGCGGCCCGGTCCATCCGTCCCGAGGTCCGCGACGACTCGGGCGGTCGGTGGCTGGGGAACCGGGACCCCCAGGCGCACTCTGGCAAGCGGGCCCGTATGGATGTACTGGGTCATCGGCACGCCGGGGGCGATCTCCGCGCCGCGCAGGTCAACGTAGCACCGCGTGGGCGCCGCCATGCGTTCCGTTTTCCCGGTCACCGGGGCGGAGCAGTCCACGCGGATCCGGGCCCCACGGTCATCAGCACGCACTTCAACCC
>JAGPGE010000437.1 GCA_018056145.1 Armatimonadota bacterium | reverse complement strand
ACCCGAGACAACACCATCGAGTTTAACCACGTCCATCACGTGATGAAGGGAATGCTCAACGACGGCGGGGCTATCTACACCCTGGGGACCTCGCCGGGCAGTGTCATCCGCAACAATGTCTTCCACGATGTATGGCCCTACAGCGCCATCGGCTGGGGCATCTACCTGGACGCCACCACCAACGGGTATCTCGTGGAGAACAACGTGGTCTACAACACTCTCAGCGGCGGCCTGATGAAGCACAATGGCGGGCATGCGAACATCATCCAGAACAACGTCTTCGCCTTCTCCGCCCAGCAGATGCTCTGGCCATGCTGGCCCGGCGTGGAGCCCAACGACTTCCGCCGCAATATCATCTACCTCACCCAAGGCGATCTCTTCATCCCCATGGCCGAAAGCCGTCTGCGCGAGCGTCTCACCCGTAAGGAACCCATCGGGGAGTGGGACTACAACTGCTACTGGAACCCCAATGACCCGGACATCCGCTTCTTCAGCCACAGGTGGGCGAAATGGCGGGAGATGGGCCTGGACACCCACTCCATCATCGCCGACCCGAGGTTCGCTGACGCCGATGCCTATGACTTCCGGCTCCTGGAGGACTCGCCGGCGCTGGCGCTGGGGATCAAATCCATCGACACATCGGCGGTGGGCCTGTATGGCGACCCTGAGTGGGTCGCCCGTGCGCAACTGGTCCAGCACCCGGCCACAAAGCTGCCCGAGCCGCCGCCACCACCCAGGCCGCTGACGGTGGCGGATGGGTTCGAAGACACGCCCGTTGGCGCGCGTCCGGCGAACTCCTTCGTCTCGGGGGAACAGGGCGACGCATCGATCCGGGTGACCGACGAGAAAGCCGCGGAGGGCGCGCGCAGCCTGAGAATTACCGACCGGCCCGGACTGAGCAATGCCTGGGAGCCCCATTTCTTCTACCAACCGCGCTACACCGATGGAACCGCCCGCCTGAGCTTCGCCGTGTACCTGGGCGGGCAGGGAAGCCTGCTGGTGGAACTGCGCGACCGGTCAGGCTACCCGGCCTGCATCGGCCCCAGCATCTCGTTCGAGGCTGACGGGACCCTCTTGGCGGGCAAGCGTAGGCTGACCACCCTGCCCCTGGCAAGCTGGGTCCGGGTGGAACTCGTCTGCCCGCTGGGCGAGGGTGCGGCGCGGTCTTATTCCCTTTCCGTGACTCCGCCCGGCAGGGACACTCAACAGTGGACCGACCTGCCCTTCGTTGGAGACGAGTTCGAGCAACTGCACTGGTTAGGGTTCGTCACGAGCCTGGCCACAGAGGCCACCTGGTATGTGGACAATGTCAGCATCGCTCACGAGGAGGAGTAGGCGGCCCGGGATATGGTGGTTTGGCCAGCTGCAGGCGGTGCAAGAATGAAGCATCAGCATGTCGCCAAACGTAGAGACGTCGATCTGAGTGAGAGGGGAAGTGAGCAACATGCGTAACGTCCGCTCAGTTGTTCTGATTGTCCCGCTCTTCGCCCTGCTGGCCGCATCAGTCTCATGGGCCCAACCCACGCCGGGTCCACTTCCGGGATCGCGCGCCCTGGGAGGGGTGAAGCTCCCCGCCGTGCAGTTGTCCCTGCAACCAGAGGCCCAGTTCTCGGCGCTGCTCAAGGCGCAGAACATGCCCGAAGCCACGATGCAGAAGGACCTCGCGGCATTCAAGGCGCTTCCGCTTCCCGTGCAGGAGGAACTTGTCAGGCAGATCGAGCCGGCAGACAAAGTCCAGCGCCTGGACCCAGGGGTCCGAGTGCTGAAACCCAGCCCCTGGGCTCGGATTGACCCCGAACGGATCCAGTTGCTCCTGCGTCCAGTGCTTAGCTCCGTCTCGCCGCCTGACGGAGCCAAAGGGGAGTACGGATTGGCCATCGGCGACAACTTCCGGTCGACCTCCAAGGTTTTCCTGAACAACGTCGAACTGAGCACCACACCGATTTCCTTCTGGGGCGACGCAAGCCCGCGTTTCCTCTCCTTCCAGCTGCCAACCTCGGGCGTGACCGTGGGCGCTACCTATCCGATTCAGGTCCGCACCGGAACGATAGCCAGCGGGAATGTCGATTTCCAGATCGTCTCGCCTCGCGGCTACCGGGGCAAGTGGGGCTGGAAGGTCGCCAACAGGGGCGGCCCCACAATCCCCTGGGCGATATACCGAAACTACTTCGGAGCGTCCGCGGTGGAGTTCGCAGATGGAAGCCACCGGCCCGCGGCGCAGAGCTGGTATGACTCTCGCTACAAGGGCATCGGTGGGGGCGGCAACTGCTACGGTATGAGTCTGTCAAGCCTGCGTGTAAAGCACGACAACCTCACCGGGCTGTTGCACCGGGCATGGTTCATCGCCAACCCCAAGCGGTGGGTCTGGGACTACGACACCAACCGCAACCTGGACGAGGTCTGGCAGACGGTCATGGAGATGCAGGGCAACCAGCTGTCGGAGCCCCAGCACACGCTCCTTTGGGATCGCATCAACAACCAGACTGCGAACCAGGCCTGGGAGTTCGCGCGGGATCACGTGGACCTGCCCGAGCCCCACGGAGTGGTCATGGGCATCACTGGCGGCGGTGGTCATGCGGTGGTGGTCTATGACGTGGGTCCCGACCAGGCGAGCCGCCAGTTCATGCTGTACGACAACAACACGCCCTACGCCATCACCGAGACCGGTGGCCCCGACAAGAGCATCGCCACCACAAACAAGACCGCCAACACTTTCTCCTACGGTTCGTACAACCGCGTGGGAACTTACGACCTGCCAGAGCTTCTCGTGGCGCCGAATCTGCCCACGGAGGCCGGCGGACCGGGCATGGGTGCAGCGGCCAATAGCAGCTACCTGTCGGTCACCCCACCCGCCCGGGTGGCCCAGATATCGGACCCCCAGGGCAACACCTACTATGTGGGCGGAAACGAAAACACCGGAGCCAATCGGATACCGGGGGTCATCCGCACCTTCCCGCTGGGCAATCCGCCGGCTCCGGACTACCCGGAGACGTGGCTGCTCATGAACTCTCGCGGGCGCGAGTACACCATCGAGATCGACAACCCGACGCGGGCGGCCACCACGATCAACTTCACCCAGAAGGGACTGGTGACCGATCTCGTCGCAACGGGAGCCCAGATCAGGCTTGCGAGCTCCGCAGTGAACACGAACCAGCCTGTCCTGCGTCTGCTGAACCCCAGCGCCATGAACCTGCAGGCGCTCAAGCTCATCGGCATCACGGGACCGGCGGAGGAGCGGACCTTCGACATACGCGGGCTCCAGGGAGCCGGGGCGGAACCTGTTGAGGTGGGCCTTGAGACGGGTAACAGTGCCCTGCGAATGGTCAACCGCGGGGGCGCGGCGCTGAATGCCCAGGTTCGCCTGTCCGTTGATGCGCCGAACCTGCACTCAGCAACCGGGCTGGTGGGTTTGAGCATCGAGCCGGCCCAAACCGGGGTTCTGCGTCCCGGGAACTGGCGCAACATCCAGGGCCAGAGCCTGCAACTGGACCGTCTCAACCTGACCGGAGCGCGGCTGCGGACCGACCAGATCAGACCGTAGTTTCTGTGCGTTGACGCACCACAGCAGATAAACGACTTGAGCCAGGCGAGGGGACCGGCCCCATCCGAGACATCGCGGAGAGGGCCGGTCCCCTCTCTTCGTATCTCCACTCCTGCCGAGGAATTCGGGCAAGTCACGTCGAACTCGCATCCCGGCGCGGTAGTTTCATGCGGATGGCCAGGCGAAACCCCACGGAGGTCCTCATATGCCCTTGCTCACAGGCACCCAACTGTACGGATGGGGACAGGTCTACGCGCGTGACGGACAGCGGATCGAGGACCATTACGAAGAGGTGCTGGCGACGGTGCGGGACATCGGCATGGACACCGCAGAGCGTGTCCTTGGGGACCTCGATGCCGCCGGTGTCCGCGCGTGGGCAGACCTGCTGCGCGCCAACGATCTCGCCCCCGCAAGCCTCTACGCCGGTGGCGCGCTGCATGAGACCGAGGCCGCGCGGCGCACCTGCGATCACCTGATCGCACTCGCCCCCACTCTGGTGGAAGCGGGGTTCCGGGTGCTCAACGTGAACCCGGACCCGATCGGACGCGAGAAGACCGCCGATGAGCTGACGATCCAGGCCGCCGCAATCCAGCGGCTGGGTGAGGGCCTGCGGTCGGAGGGAATCGCCCTGGGGTTGCACAATCACACCCCGGAGATGGTGAACGCCGCCCGGGAGTTCCACCACAATCTGCGCAATACATCCGCCGAGGCCGTGGGGCTCTGCATGGACTGGCATTGGTGCTGGCGCGGCGGCTCGGACCCGTGGGAGTTGTGGGAAACGTACGGCAACCGCGTGGTCTCCTTCCACCTGCGACAGTCCCGGGACGGCATCTGGACCGAGGCCTTCGAAGACGGAGACCTGGACTACCGCCCGCTGATCCACCAACTGGTGCAGCGGGATTTCAGCGGCCCGGTGCTGCTCGAACTGGCCCTGGAAGACGGGACGCCGCAGACGAGGACTGCCGCCGAGAACCACCGGCTGAGCTTTGAGTACCTGAGGTCGTTGCTGCCGTGATACCGTGGGTCGGGAGCTGATGAGAATGCACAGGCACGGGACGGTCCGTGATGGGATAGCCGCATGCGCGTTGGTGATCCTGTTCGCGGGGGCGGCGATGGCCCAGCCGTCGGACCCAACGGCGGAACCGCCGCGCGCTCCCGAACCGCCGGCGAGGCTGGAGCCCATGGGGAGCCCGCTTGCCCCTTCCGAGCCTGCCCAGGCCGCGCCCGGACCGCCAGTCGATCCCGCGCCACAACCGGTTGCGGTACCACCGGCGCAACCCGTACCTGGCATGGGAGCGCCTTCGCCCGAGCCGCGCCGGGCCGCATCCAGCCAGTCGGGGTGGATGCTGGATTTCCTGCGCCAGTATCCGCAAGCGGGAACGGTGCTGGCAGTCGTGGACCTAGCCCGGCGGCCGCTGCTCTTCCTGGCGGTGCTCATTCTCGTGGGCAGTCTCCTGGGCGGTTTCGCCACGCGCCTTGTGCCGCAACCTCCCGGTGCGGGCTCCGGCAGCAGGGCGAAGCCGGACCCGGACGTCCAACGCCACCAGGCGGCCCTCCAGCTTGCCGCGTGGATCATCGCCCTGCTCCTTGCGGGTCAGGCCGCCGGGCTGGGGTGGCTGGACGTCGCCGAGCGTGCCAGCGTTGGACTGCGCGACACATCGAGCGGAATCCTGTCCGTGGTCCTGCGCGCAGTGTCAACCGGGATCGGCTGGACGGTCTCTCTGGTGATCGCCGGCCTCATCGCCTACTCCGCCACGCCCCAGAGCCGGGACCTGATCCTGTCGCTGATGGGCGCTTACTACCTGCGCAGACACCCGAACCGTCCGACGCCCGACCAGAGCTTCGATCTCGGCGACGGCCAGATGGGTACGGTTCAGTCGGTCGACTCTCTGCATACCACATTCGTGCTGAGCGACGGCAGGAAGCGCACCATGCCC
>JAGPGE010000436.1 GCA_018056145.1 Armatimonadota bacterium | reverse complement strand
GTGCGAACGCTACCAGGCGGTAGACGGGGACAAGGTGGCCTTGGCGGCAGAGGAGCAAATTGTCGAGAACAAGCCGGATCTGGAGGAAACTCCAGATATTACGTCGGGAGAGTCTCCGACAATAGACGAGACACCGGCTGAACCACCGACTGAAGGACCTGAAGCGCAAGACGAGCCGGCCCCTGAGACGCGAACGTCAGACGAGGTATCTGAGATGCCGGAGGAAGCGTCGGCGGCAACTGAGACTAGATCAGGGGCCAAGGGCAAAGGCAAGAAGGGCGGCAGCAAGCAGAAAAAAGGTGATTAGCTATGGTGCCTACCCCAGAACTGAGAACCAGGCTGCGCAAGCTCCTAGATGAGCGGATCCCGGAAAGCGGCCGTGACACCGATACGCGCCTGCTCGATGAGGATCTAGATGAGATCCTGCTAGAGTCGGCCAACGTGTTTGCGGCCGCCTCCATGGGCTGGACGATGAAAGCCGGGATGCTCCAGTCGGAGATGGGCGACGTCGAGCGGTTGACCTTGGGCCAGGAGACTGAGCAGTTGGTGTCGCTCCGGGATCGCCTAACCTACGCGTTGGGCATGGCAGATAAGTACGCCTCGATGGCTAAGGCCTCGGGCCAGGGCAGCGTGATGCTGCGCGCCAAGCCGGCCGAGGAGTGGCGCCCATGAATGTGATGCAGGCCAGACGGAACGCAGAGCGTCAGATCGCGCGCAACCCGGCTACCATCACGCTACAGCGCATGGCCGAGGTGGATGACCGGGCCGGAGGGACATACCGTGTCACGGTGAGCGTGTCTCCACAGGCCGTCCGCATCTTCATGACGGCGGCCTCCAGCGCCAAGGATGCGATGGGCGTTGGCGGTCACGTCCAAACCCAGCGCTGGGGGTTGCTCGCCAGTTGGGATGCCGATATCAGGGAGGGCGACACGTTCACCCACGGCGGCCGGCTCTACCGCGTCCATGCCCTGACTCAGGTGAGCACGGGCGGCGAGGTCACGGCGATCCAGGCGGAACTCGAGGAGGTGGGTTGATGCCGGGACTGGATAACGTGATAGGCAACCTCAAGGGCTGCGAGGACCGCATGCGGGCAGCGCTCCACGGCCTTGGCATGCAGACTGCCGCGCAGATGGAGGCCTACGCTAAGCAGAATGCGCCGTGGGAGGACCGATCTGCCCATGCCCGCCAGGGACTGTTCGGCGAGGTGCTCGAAGAGGACGGCAAGCTCAAGATCCGTATTGCCCACACTGAGGAATACGGCGTGTATCTGGAGCTAAGCCGCAAGGGCCGGCGGCCGATCTTGGAGCCCACGGCGCAGAAGTTCGCGCCTGAGTTCTACGACGCGGCCAAGGAGTTGCTGACCAAATGAGGGCGACGCTTTACAAGCATCTCACTGACAACTGCACCACAGTGCGCACCTGGCTGCAACCGCACAAGGCGACCGCCCAGACGCCAAAGCCTTACGGCGTGATCGAGCTAGGCGAGGAGACCCCGGCCCTATTCAACCGGGCTGGGCGTTTTCAGTCCGTCTCCATCTGGTTGTATTTCGCCGAGGGCAGCTTCGTGCCCGTGGACGCGGCTGTGGACGAGGTCAAGCGGCTCCTGCACAACGTGGTGCTCACAGGGACCAACGGGCGCAGGTTCGCGCTCGAGTGGGACCAGACGATGCGCGACTACTACGACCCCGACATGCAGGCGGTCGGGAAGCGAATCGACTTCAGAATTCCACGCGGAGGGTGATAAACAATGGCAGACAACGTGTACGGCGTGAAACTCGTCGTGCTCACGGAGCTCAACCAGGACGGCTCCACCAAGGCCGGCGGCAAGGTAATCAAGATCAGCACCCCGCAGGAGGTTTCGTACTCGCCCAACATCAAGGAGGGCGGCGAGAGCGAACTCCGCGGCGGGGACAAGCTCATCGCAACCGTGAAGGACGATGACGTGTTGACGTCCATTACCGCTACGTTCAAGGATGCCAAGCTGGACATCGATGCCATGGCGCTGATCGGCGGAGGAACGGTTACCGGCACTGGAGACACAGCCAAGTACGCGGCGCCCAAGATGAGCGAGACTACGAGGACTCCGTTCAAGGCGGAGATCTATTCGGCTCGCTATGCTGACGGCTCCAACACCGCCGGCGACATCGCGGGGTACACCAAGGTGACCCTGAATTACGCGAAGGGCAAGATCCCGTCCTTTGCGCAGACTGACAAGGCGTTCGCTGTGCCGTCCTATACCATCGTCGGGACCGAGAACGGCGCTCAGCAACTCTCCTTCTACAGCATCGAGCGCGTGGCTGCGCTGCCGGCCTAAAGGCCGTTGACCAATGACTAAGGAGGCACCCACATGAGCCAGACTCGTAAAGCAATCACCGCCGAGGAGTTCCTCGGCAAGGCTACGCAGATCATCGACATACACGGTTGGGAGCCCGGCGAGACCATCCCCGTGAAGGTTCGCCGGGTTTCTATGACTTCGCTGATCGCCAGCGGGCAGGTGCCCAATACGTTGCTCAAGCACGCCTATAGTGACGCGGACGAGTTCGTAGCGGTTGCACGGGATGACACTGACACTACGGCGCAAGCCGTTGCGATGATCGACGCTGTGGCCAGGGCCGTGCTGTTGGAGCCCTCGTGGGATGAGGTCGGGGAGTTCCTGACCGACCAGCAGAAGATCGACCTCTTTAACTACGCGCAGGGAGGGCTAGTGGCCCTCGAATCCTTTCGCCCAGGACAGGGGACTGGTGCTGAGACTGGCAGTGGTGGCGAAGGAGTTCAGCCGGCGACCGAGTGACTACATCACAGGGCTGGGCGAGTACGAGGCGTTCTGCATGGACGAGCTCTGCGCCCACTCGCTGATGCAGCTGCGCGAGCAAGCGCGGAAGGAAGCTGAGTCCAGAGCCCGGGGTGGAGGCCCTTCTGAGTCAGTGCAACAGGGGCCGGTCTCGCTAGAGTGGTTGGAGGAGTATCAGAACAAGCGCAAGGCCAGGGGCACATGATGAGCTTCTGGCCTGCTTGCGTACCGGGGTGGTGAGGCTATGCCTTGGGGCAGCATGGGATCGATATGGGCCGAGTTCGGCCTTGACTATACGAAGTTCCAGCAGGGCGTGCAGCAGGTCACTCAGGAACTTGTCACGCTCGACGGCAAGTACCGCGAGGCGGCGGCGCGCATGGAGCAGACCGTCAACGCGGCTATGGAGCGTCTCGGCGCGACCATATCTGCGGCATCGTCCAAGCAGTCGCTCCTCGGAGACTCGTTCGACGGGAACGCGGCCAAAGCTCGCGCCCTGGAACAGGCGCTTGATGAATTGCTCATGGCGGGGGTCAGCCCTACCAATCAGCGCGTCCAGGAGCTAGCTAAGGAGTTGCAGACCGTCAGAGGTCGCATGGAGGAGGCTGCCAAGGCTGCGGAGCAGATGGCGCGCGAGACCGAGTCAGTTGGGCAGCGGGTGCAGGCCCTGGCTCAACAGATGACCCAGGTGGGCAGCCAGATGTCCATAGGGCTCACTCTCCCCCTTACCGCGCTCACCGGGTTCGCCGCTAAGGCCTCGATGGACTTCGAGTCGGCCATGGCCAAGGTGTGGACGATTACCGACATGACCAAGAGCCAGCTGGACTCCCTGGGCTCGCAGCTAGAACGCCTGTCCTCCTCCATCCCGCAGAGCGCGCAGCAACTTGCGGCGGGACTGTACGACGCCATAGGGTCCGGCATCACTGATGTGGCCGAGGCCATGCAGGTGCTGGAGGTCGCGGCCAAGGCCGGCCAGGCCGGCGCTACATCTACAGCAGTGGCCATGGACGCGCTGACGTCCGCGATCAACGCCTACGGCATGGAGGCATCCCAGGCGGGCGAGCTGGCGGACGTCATGTTCCGGGCCATGGACAAGGGCAAGCTCACGTTCGAGGAGATCGCGGGCAACCTGGGGCAGGTCATATCGACCGCGGCGGTTGCCGGCGTGCAGTTTGAGGAGATAGCCGCGGCATTCGCGACGCTCACCAAGGGCGGCGTCGGTGCTGCAGAGGCCGCCACGGCGGTCAACCAGGCTATCCTCACGATCATTCAGCCCAGCGAGCAGGCAGCGGCATATGCCGAGCAGCTGGGCATCGAGTTCAACGCGGCCGCTCTGGCATCCAAAGGCCTGTCGGGCGTACTCGAGGATGTCTACCAGGCCACGGGCGGGAACATCGAGTCGATGACCACGCTGTTCAGCAACGTCCGGGCCCTCAAGGGCGCTCTGGGCCTGACGCGGAACGAGATGCAGGACTACAAGTCCGACCTCGATTCCATGGCAACGGCGTCGGGAGCCGCCGAACGCGCGTTCGAGAAGCAGATGCAAACCTCTGCCGCGCAGGCGCAGCTGTTCCGGAACGAAATCGCGAATCTGGGTCGGGCCTTCGGCGCGGAGCTGCTGCCGATGCTGAACAGCCTCATCGAGCGCATCAAGCCCCTGGTGCAGGCGTTTGCCGATTTGCCCGATGGGGCAAAGCAGGCAGCCATAGTCTTCGCCGCGGTGACGGCGGCGATAGGTCCGCTGATGGCCGCCGTGGGTGGACTGGTCACGCTGATGTCGGGGCCCGCCGGGTGGATTGTGGCCATTACGGCGGTGGGTGCGGCGCTCTACGGGCTGGTGAGTTCCATACGCGATGTCGACGGCCAGATGACGCGCATGAT
Organism: Armatimonadota bacterium; assembly: GCA_018056145.1. Taxonomy (GTDB): domain Bacteria; phylum Armatimonadota; class Zipacnadia; order Zipacnadales; family JABUFB01; genus JABUFB01. The sequence goes on along the minus strand of JAGPGE010000436.1, from coordinate 820 downwards.
CCAGAGCGCGCAGGACACCATCAGCAAACTCAAGGATCAGGCGCAGGAGTACGGGAACAACGCCAGAGCCCTCAATGACCTGCTGGTCAAGTACGAGGATCTTGCGGAGAAGTCCAAGACGTCGGAGACAGCGCAGAAGGAGCTGCAGGAGGTCGTCAAGCGGATCGGGGAGATTGCGCCCGGGGTCGTCACTCAGTGGAACGATGTCGGTGAAGCAATCGCCATAAACTCGGACAAGGCCAAAGAGGCAGTCAGAGAGATGCTGGAGGCGCGGAAGGCGCTGCTTGAGGTGGCGGTGGCAAGGGCTGAGGTGGAGAAACCGCACCTTGAGCAGATAATCCGGGAGAACCAGTCTCGCGTCGATGCAGCCACGAAACGCCTTGACACGGCGCAGAAGGCGGCGCGCGATGCCGAGACGAAGCTGGCCAAGGCCGAGGCCTTGTTAGCGAAATACGAGGCAGCGAAGGAGACGGAGCGCGCGCAGATACTGAAGGATGCGGTTGCGCAGGGCATTCTGACCAGCACTCAGACTCCGCTGCTGACCGGCGTCTTAGCCGCGCGCCAGGAAGCGACCAAAGCCAGGAAGCAGCTCGACGACGCCTCGGAAGCTGCAAAGAGGACTTCAGCGAGCTTCTATGACGCGCACGAAAGCCTCGCGAAGATGAAGATCGATGCCGCCGAGCTTGCGGCTGTCCTTGACAAGCTCAACGAAGGCGACCTCTGGGCCGGGCTCGAGGGCAAAGGCGGAAAGACGGGGAAATCGGGCGCTGCCACATCTGGCGGCAAAGCCCCCGTTCCGGACAAGACCACTCTCACTGCC
>JAGPGE010000435.1 GCA_018056145.1 Armatimonadota bacterium | reverse complement strand
GTTCCCGCGCAAGGTCGATGGCGGATGGCAGCGGGTGGTCCGCACTTTCACCACGGAATCGGACGAGATTACGATCCCGGTGATGATCGTCACCGAGAGCCCCACCGAGACATTGTGGGTGGATGATCTGCAACTGGTTGAGGGACCCGAGCCCATGCCGTACCTCGGCCCGGACCAGGACGACAAGCCCCTGCTGGAAATGGAGTTTGCCAAGCCCGTGCCGCTCCTGTACCGGGGCACGGCGCTCTTGCCCGCCTGGAACCAGACACAATTCCCGCGCGACCGGTACACTTTCGCCGGGCGCGAACTGTGGACCGATGGGCTGCTGTATCTCCCGCAGAGCCTGCGCGACGCGGAACTCACCGTGCGGCTGATGGGCCCGGATGGCGCTGAACTCGCCGCAGAGACGCGCACGGGGGACCTGGATGCGGGGGCCTACACGGTGGCATTCGGCTGGGGTACCGGGACGGCGCCCGGCGGCAAGGTGACGCTGGGCGCCAGCCTGAAGGGCGCCAGGAATGACACCGGGCAGGCGGTGGCCGTAGAGACGCGGATCGAGCGCGAGGTGATCACAGCAGGCAATACCGAGCCCGTGTTGAAGCGAGTTGAGGCGCTCCGTGACCAGCTTGCCGCCCGCGTTGACGCGCTGCGGGGGCAGGGAACGGATCCGGCATATCCGCTGGTGACCCTCACGGTTTTGCGGAACTTTGTGGACTACGCACGGGAGGACCTTGCCCGTGGCGAACAGGCGCGGGCTTACGACGCGGCGCTGCAGATGGAGGAGATGGCGAATCAGGCGCTGAAACGCACCTATCTGCCCCCAGTGCCGCGCTTCGTTACCCCTGACGAGGGCAGGCCGATCACGGTGAAGGGACCGGGGCTTCTCGCCACCGTCCGCTGGCCTGACGGGCGCCTCGAAAAGGGCAGGCCGGTGCAGTTCGTGGGCCACGGTCATTTCGGCTCGGTGCGGCGGGATGTGGAGAAGTTTCCGGGCTACGGGATGAACATCATCCAGATCGAGTTCGGCCCCAACAGCGTCCTCACCGGTGAGGACACGGTCTCCACGGCGGCCATTGATTCGTTCCTTCAGGTCGCCGATCGCGCGGCGGAGGCAGGGGTGTCGATCAACCTGCTCTTGAGCCCCCACTACTTCCCCGACTGGGCACTGGCGAAGTGGCCTGAACTCAAGGACTGCACCGGCGGGTTCTTCCGCTACTGCGTGCATGCCCCGCAGGCCCGGGCGGTGCTCGAGAAGTCCCTGCGCATCGTGATCCCGCGCATCAAGGATCACCCGGCGCTTCACAGCCTGTGCCTGTCCAATGAGCCGCTGAGCATCGACAGCGTAAACTGCCACACGCTCCCCGGACAGTGGCGCGACTGGCTGCGGGAGCAGCACGGCAGCATCGAGCGGCTGAATGAACGCTGGGGAACGGACTATGCCGGCTTCGACGCCATCCCGGTTCCTCCCGCGAACGTCACCCCGCAGCCCATCACGTACGACTTCATGCGCTTCAACACCGAGGTGTTCGCCGATTTCCACGCCTGGATGGCCGGGATCATCCGGAAGATGGCGCCGGATATTCCGCTGCATGCCAAGATCATGATCGGCGCGCATTTCAGCCGGCATGTCCACGGCCCGTGGAGCATCGACCCGGAGTTGTTCGGCCGATTGAGCGACATCAACGGAAACGACAGCTGGAAGATCTACAGCGCGAGGGGTGACTGGGCGGCTAACTGGCAGAGCGAGATCATGGGCTACGACTTCCAGCGCAGCGTGGCCGACAAGCCCATATTCAACTCGGAGAACCACATCATCCCCGACCGCAACCTGGACTTCGTTCCGCCGGAGTACATCTCGAACGTCTACTGGCAGGGCTCAATCCACGGCCAGAGCGCCACGACCACCTGGGTGTGGGAGCGCACCTTCGACCCCACCAGCGACTTCGCCGGGAGCATCATGCACCGTCCGGCATGCACGGAAGCGCTGGGGCAAACGGCGCTGGAGCTCATGCGCCTGTCGCCGGAAGTCACCGCCCTTCAGAGCCTGAAGCCGCCGGTGGTCATCCTCTGGTCCCAGGCGTCGGTGGTGTATGGAGACGAGCATCTGGGCGCTCTCGGGCGGCTGTTCCAGGGGATGAACTTCAGCGGCGTGCGTCTGGGCTTCGTCACCGAACGACAGCTCAAGGAGTACGCAGAGAGTGGCGAAACGCCGCTGTCTCTGCAGGGCGCAAAGGTGGTCGTGGTCCCGCGGGTCACCCACACGCCCGACAGCACCCTGGCGGGCCTGAAGCGCTTCATCGAATCCGGCGGGAATGTGGTGCAGGTGGGCGAGTGTTTCACTCGCGACGAGTACGATCGCGAACGCGGTGCGAGCACCATCGGCGAGCTGGCCGACCTGCCGCTCTCGTCCGAGGCCGTGCATGACTGGGCGCAGACTCGCTTCAGGGACTGGGGCATCTCGCGGGACGCGCTCCTGCTTTCGCCTGCGGATGACAGGCCGGCCTGGGGCGTGGAGTACGTGACGGCGGAAGTCGGCGGCCGCAGGGTGGTGAACATCGCGAACTACCGCTCTGACCCGGTGAAGGTGAGGCTGGTGGTGAACGGGCAGCCGCGCGGTGGAGTGGACCTGATCAGCGGAGCGGAAATGCCGGCGGAGTTCGAAGCCCCGGTGCTGCGGCCCATGCTGATCGAGGCGCGGTAGCCGCAAGGGGCGGGACGCTGATTCGGGACGGGAGAGTGATATCCTTGCACCTGCCGGCGGTGATAGTGTTGTCGATGATCCCGAGTTTCGCCCATGCCGTGACCGCAACAGGCGATGAGATGCACCAGATGAAGGCCTGGGCGGCGTCGAAGCTGTCCGGGACAGAGCCGGCCCCCCCCAGCGACGGCTCACTCACAGTGCTTGCGAACAATGATGTCCTGCAGAAGAACGGGCGGCTCGGGGGTGCGCTGAACATCGCCGGGAAGGAGTACCGGGACGGGCTCTTCGCCCACGCCCGGAGCGAGGTGGTGGTCAGGCTCCCCGGCCCATGCACGCGTCTCGAGGCCGTCGTGGGGGTGGACTCCAACCACCAGACAATTGGCGGGCGCGGCAGCGTGGAGTTCATCGTCCGCGCGGATGATGCCGAACTGTTCCGTTCGCCGGTGATGCGCCAGGGCATGCCGGGGATGCCGGTCTCAGTGGCGCTCGACCGAGTAGAGGAGTTCACTCTCGAAGTCACCGACGGCGGCGATGGGATCGCCTGCGACCAGGCCGACTGGGCCCGGGCCCGGGTGCTGCTGGAGGATGGACGGGCAATCAGGCTTTCGGACCTGCCCGTCATCGACCCGCGCCTGCCGCCCCCTGATTCCGCGCCGCCGTTCTCCTTCGTCTACGCCGGGAAGCCTTCTGCGGAGCTTCTCCCATCTTGGTCAGTCGAGCGCGCCGAGACCGCGCTTGACGAGTGCCGCGTCCAGCGCACCCTCATCTGCCGCGATCCGCAGACCGGCCTTGCTGTCCGCTGCGTGTCTGTGGAGTACCGGGACTTCCCGGTGGTGGAGTGGACGGTGTTCCTGCGCAATGACGGGACCGCCGACACGCCGCTGTTGGAGGATATCCAGGCGCTGGACTGGACCACGCAACGCTGGGCGTTCCCGCCTGCTCCGGGTTGCGAGTGGTCACTGCACCATTTCACGGGCTCCCCCTGCACGCCAGAGGACTACGAACCCCACGTGACCGAACTGGGCGAGGGCGCGAGCATGCGCATCACCGCTGCAGGAGGCCGGCCCACCAATACGGACCTGTGCTACTTCAACCTCGAACAGCCCGACAGTGCGGGAGTGATCATCGGGCTGGGCTGGCCGGGACAGTGGTTGGCGACTTTCGAGCGTACCGGGCAGACGGGCCTTCATGTGCGGGCCGGGCAGGAGCTCACACGCCTGGTGCTGCACCCCGGCGAAGAGATCCGCACCCCGCTGGTGGCGCTCCTGTTCTGGAAAGGCGACTGGATTCGCGGACAGAACCTGTGGCGGCGCTGGATGGTTGCCCACAATGTCCCCCGGCCCGGGGGCAGTCTCCCTGAGCCGATGCTGGGCGCCTGCAGTTCCCACCAGTTCGGCGAGATGATCCACGCCAATGACGCCAACCAGAAGCTGTTCGTGGACCGCTATCTCGAAGAGGGCATCAAGCTCGACTACTGGTGGATGGACGCGGGCTGGTACATCAACGACGGAAGCTGGCCCAACACGGGGACCTGGGAAGTGGACACGAAGCGCTTCCCGGGCGGCCTGCGTTCCATCTCCGACCACGCCCGGGCGAAGGGCGTCAAGACCCTGGTGTGGTTCGAACCCGAGCGGGTCACACCGAACACTTGGCTCTCCAATGAGCGGCAGGAATGGCTCCTGGGCGACCCCGGCGGAACCCAGCTTCTGAACCTGGGCAATCCCGAAGCGCGGCAATGGCTGACCGACCACGTGGACTTTGTGCTCAATGCCCAGGGCATCGACCTGTACCGGCAAGACTTCAACATGGACCCGCTGGCATACTGGCGTGCCAACGATGCGCCGGACCGCCAGGGCATCACGGAGATCCGCCACGTCGAGGGATACCTCGCGTACTGGGACGAGCTTCGGCGGCGGCACCCGGATATGCTCATTGATTCCTGCGCCAGCGGCGGCCGGCGCAATGACCTGGAGACCTTGCGGCGCGCGGTGCCGCTTCTGCGCAGCGACTGGCTGCTCGAGCCGGTCTCGCAGCAAGGCCACAGTTACGGGATCGCCCACTGGTACCCCTACTGGGGCACCGGCGTGAACTCATCGGACGCGTACCTGCACCGGAGCGTCCTGTGCCCGTGGATGATTTTGTGCTACGACGTGCGCCGCGAGGATGTCGATTACGCCTCGGTGCGGCGGCTGTTCGAACAGTGGCGCGAGGTGGCGCCGGACGTGATGCAGGGCGACTACTATCCGATCACCTCGTGGAGTCTCGCGCCCGACGTGTGGATGGCCTGGCAGTTCGACCGACCCGAGCTTGGCCGCGGCGTGGTGCAGGTGTTCCGCCGCGCCGAGAGCATATACGAGGCGGCGCGGCTGCGGCTGCGGGGTCTGGACGGCGAGGCGCGGTACGAGGTGCGCGATCTCGATGCCGAGGGTGCGACTGAACTGTCGGGCGAAGAACTCATGGACCGCGGGCTGCCGGTTGCCATTGATCACCGGCCGGGCTCGCGGATCTACGTTTACCGGAAGCTGGACTGAGGAGGCCGGGGACAACGCTCCATGGCCACCGGGTGCCTGATGGCGTGCGCATGGCTGCCCGCAGCGCTGGCAGGTCACGGATGTGCGCGTCGTCCAGAGAACGGGCCCCGTGACATCGCACGGCCACCGTGGGGCTGGGTCGGACGCGATCTTGTGGGCAACTATCCATCATTTGATCGCCGGTCTGATCATTTCCGCGCCTTCGGGTCTTGAGCCTTGCCTCACAGCCCGCGAAGCGGGCGGCAGCTTATAGCCACGGGTGGAGTGG
>JAGPGE010000434.1 GCA_018056145.1 Armatimonadota bacterium | reverse complement strand
CGCGGACGGCCCAGACGTCGCTTTGCGCCCGCCGTCAGAGCTTTGCCGCGAGACCATCGTACTCCTGCACACTGCCCCCGACATCCGCCAGGGTGGCCCGGATCGTCCCCGGGGCGAGTCGCCACCGTGGTCGGGCACGGTTGTCCGCCGTCCGTCGGGGTGAATCAGCCGCTTGTGCGCCCCGCGCTGTCTGACGCCCAAGAAACCGAGGCGCTCAAGAAGCCGGACCATCTCACGCGCGGAAGATGACCCGCAGCCGCCCCACGACGCGACCTCCAACTGGAATGCGCCGACCAACTGCTGGTCGCCCTCGCAGGTTCCGCTCGGCGCGTCCTCATCGTCGGCCAGGCACAACTCCCCTGCCTCTCGCAGCCGCGCGGGAAGCTCATCCCAGTCGTGCGTGTAGGTGTGGCAGCCGGGCAGGCTGGGGACGCGCGCGATCAGCACGCCGGCCTCGTCACGCTCTACCACAACGGTGAAACGTCTCAGTCTTGGTCACCTGCCTTCCCTACACCTTCGGAACCTTCTCCCACTTCTTGCTCTTGTCCGCATTGGTGCAGGCTTCCAGCACCGCCTGGGTCTTGCAGCCGTCCTCGAAGTTCGGCCACGGCATCTCGCCGTCTGCGATGTTGTTCATCAGATCCGCGACCGTGTTGATGAACGTGTGCTCGTAGCCGATGATATGCGCAACCGGCCAGTACCGGGGACCACCCGCCGGGTGAGACATCATCGGGTGGCAGTCCGCCGTCGCCTGGATCTTCCGGAAGCCCAGCCGATCCTCCGGGTCGCCCGCATTGTAGTACAGGAGTTCGTTCATCGTCTCCAGGTTGAACACCACGCTGCCCTTGGAGCCGTTCACCTCGAACCAGTTGTAGTTCTTCCGGCCGGCCGCGAACCGGGTTGCCTCGAAGGTGCCGAGCGCGCCATTCGCGAACTTCGCCAGGGTGATGACGCCGTCGTCCACATCGACGGTGCCCATGGGCGCGCCTTCAGCGGCCTTCCCGCCGAGACCCGTGTCCACCTGTTCAAGCTTCGGCCGCTTCTTGATGAAGGTCTTCATGGTACAGGCCACTTCATCGATTCCGCCCAGCAGCCACAGCGCCATGTCGATGCTGTGCGCCATCAAGTCGCCCAGCGAGCCCGACCCGGCGATCTTCTTCTGCACCCGCCACATCATCGGCGTGTCCGGCGACATCAGCCAGTCCTGCAGGTACAGCGCCCGCCAGTGGTAGATCTCGCCAAGGTCGCCGTTTTCGATCATCTTCTTCGCCAGGCTGCACGCGGGGGCACGACGGTAATTGTGGCAGAGCATGTGGAGCACGCCCGCATCTTGCACGGCCTTCAGCGCCCTCTTTGCGTCCGCGAGGTTCGTGGCCAACGGCTTTTCGCAGAAGACGTGCTTGCCCGCCTTCGCAGCCGCGATCACCATGTCCACGTGCTGGTTGTTCGGCGACGTGATGTCCACCATGTCGATGTCATCCCGCGCCAGCAGCCGGTCATACTTCGTCTCCGTCTCCTGCCACTGGAACTGCTTGGCGAACATTTCGAGACGCTCTTTGGTCCGCCCGCACAGAACCTTCATCACAGGGACCGCTCTGACTTCCGGGAAGTAGAACGGAACCTGGCGGTAGGCATTGCTGTGCGCCCGACCCATGAAATTGTACCCGACCAGACCGACACGTACCTCTTTCGACATGAGCGTGTCCCTCCCGTAAAGAGACGGTATTGGAGGACGGAGTCCTTCGCTCGTCCGCTTCGATAGCTATCCATCATTCTCCGCTCCCACTCGGGATTCCTGCGTGATTCTCGGCGGTGTGCACTGATTCTTGCTCGCCGACGCCAACGCAGGAGGGCGCATGCCTCCCATGATCTTCCGCGGGACGCCTGGCAGGGAACGCCGGCCCTAGATGGCCTTGTAAGCCACTGAACTCTCCCACTTGCCTGGACGCCCCGAGCCGTTTCAGGCCCGTGCCCCTCTGGACGCGATGCCGATCCACACGGGATGAACGCTCGTTGCTTGTATGCGATAGCCACGCAAAATGGTTGACCAGCTCCCTGCACGAGCCTATAATCGTAGAAGAATCGATGGGTCAACTTGCACAAACATATACACGACGCCGATGCCCGCTCGCCGGTCAGTCGGCCTTGCCGCCGTCATGCCGTGATTCGGAGGCAGAGATATGCGCCACCCGCTCAACGCCCTGCTCATTGCACTCCTCATCGCCGCCACCGGTGGCGCGCACGCTGAAGCCTTCCGTCCCCCGGCTGAAGCTGCCTGGTCATTCGACGCCCGCGCCGCTGCCAATGGCGGACCGGTTGCGGGTCCCGGAAGGGTCTACGTCGGCGGAGATGACGCGGCGGTCTACGCTGTAAACATCGACACCGGGGCCCCAATGTGGCGCGCCGCGGTGGGTTCGCGGGTCACCTCGGCTCTCGCGGCGCACGGTGAGCGGGTCTACGCCGGCACCGAAGCCGGGCATCTCGTTTGTATCCGCCCGCCGCTTCTGCGAGAAGGCATTGTCGGGGTCGAGGAATGGCGCTTCCTGGCAGGCGGGGCCATCAACACCGTCCCCATCGTTACCCCTGCGGGCCGCGTTGTGTTCGGCGCCGATGACGGTTTCGTCTATGCCCTGGACCGGCAGGGCCGCATCGTTTGGCAATACCGCGCCTCCTCCAGACCGGTGGGTGAAATCGCGCTCTACCGGGAGCCCTATACCCTCCGCGACAACCGCCGTGTTCGCCTGGGAGACGACCTCGTGTACTGCACGTCTCGGGACGGCGTCGTGCATGCAATGCGCGAACTCGACGGGAAGGCTCTCTGGAGCTACGCTACGGGTTCGCCGGCCCATGCGGGACCGTGTGTCGCCGACACGCTGGTCATCGCAGGCAATGAGGACGGCAAAGTCGTGGCTCTCCATCCGAAATCGGGGCGGCCCGCTTGGACCCTCAACGTCCGCGGCGCCGTCATGGCCGCCCCATCCCAGGTCGACGGTCGCGTCTATGTGGCCTGCGAGAGCGGCTCTGTGTCGGCGATCAACCTGAACAGTGGAAAGGTCATCTGGGAGACGCGCCTGTGCGGCCCGATTGTCTCCTCGAGCGTGCCCACCGTTGGCGGGTATCTTCTGGTGACCTGTCGGGCGGGCATGGTCTATGCTCTACGCAGGTCGGACGGGCGCACCGTCTGGGGGAAGAACGTGGACGAGACCGTGACTGCCGGCGCGTCACTCATCGGCTCCCGGCTGGTCCTTGCAACCGCGGATGGGAAGGTCCACGCCTTCGCGCCTGGAGGCAAGTGGCAGGTGGACGCGCCCCCGTCCATTCTGGACGCGGACGAACCCGCCTCTGATCCGATGCCCGGCGAACAGCTTGCTGCCGCTTGCCCCGCGCCATCGGAACTCGCCCCGGCGATGCCCGCGAGTACCGAGCCTGCGCCGGCTGATTTCCCGAGCCCCGTCGCCCATGACACGCCGGTTACCGCGATCCCCGTGGCAACAGGCTCAGTGACGCTCCTGACCGAGACCGACGACCCGGCGCAGCCGGCCATTCAGATCGCGCGCGGCGAATGCGTCACCATCTCTGGACGCGCGCCAGAAGGAGCGGTCCAGGCGCGCCTCAATGACGTGCCCATCGACCTTGCGGGCGGCCGGTTCCACACCGTCGCGAAGTTTTCGGGTGCTGGGACGTACCCGGTCACCCTGGAGTTCTCCCACGCTGATGGCCGGCGAACCTTCGAGCGTCGCGTCGTGGTCGTCAATCCCTCGGAGCGTCCCGCTTCGTCGGTTCCCGCATTCATCTCGCCCGACCGGGATGGGTCTGGCCAGTCGATGCGGTTCACCTTCCGGCCCGCCGAAGTGGATGAGCCTTCCGTCAGCGTGCTCACGATCCGCGACGAGAGCGGGGCGGCGATCCGGGAGTGGGCGAATGTAACCAGCGAGGAGACGTCCTTCGAGTGGAATGGTCGTGACCAGTGGGGACGGCTGGTGTCGGACGGGCAGTACGTCGCCGTCTACACCTTGCGGGGAGTAGAGCGTGGTGAGACCCTGAGTCTCTACCAGCCGCTCATCGTTGATAACACCGGCATGTAGGCATGTCAGGCCGGACTGCTCGGCGAACCGGATTCGTCGCCAAGATCCGCAAGCATCACACAGAAAGGCACGCTGTCGGGGTACTGCGCGTTGAGGGTGCGGACACCGTCGGCCAGCGGGCCGCTGGTGATCTCCCGGAACCCGAGGCCTTCCAGGAGTCGGCGCTCGGGCCGGTTGGTCACCGCGACCAGAGCCGCCACTTCTCTGTAGCCCATCTCTCGCGCCTTGCGCATGGCTTCGCGGTGCAGCCTGCTCGAAATGCCCCTGCGTCTGGTCCGGCGGCTCGTATGCACGCCGTCAATCCACAGCCGACCGGGATCGTCCGGGCCCCAACTCGCCACGCCCAGAGACAGCCTGCCGACCACCGCGCCTCGCCACACGGCGAAGAGCGTGGCCAGAACCGCGGTCTCACCGGGCCCCGAATCCGCGACCACAACCTCGCAGCGGCTCCCTAGGTCCGGCCACACCCGGCGCACGAGGGCCCCGATCAACGGCCAGCCGCGTGCCGACGCCAGTAGGTCACGCGTCCCCATCAATAGTCGCTTCGCCGGGCCCCGCAGCACCTCGCGCAACCACACCAGAGACCGTCCCACCCAGTCTCCCCGCTCATGCGTAGCCAGGAACCACCAGGCCTTCAGGCGCGGGAACAGCGCTGGCGTGACTGCGGGAACATCACTCCGGGTCCCCTCGCGCGTGACGGCGACCACTCGGCCGAGAATCAGGCTGCCCTCGTTCACGCCGTCAGCGCGATGGGGGAATCTATCGCCGGACGTCACCACGAGCTCCCGACCCTTGCGGCGGCCGGTGGCCAGAACACGGTGGGCGAAGATCGGCTGTCCGAGCACGACCACCACCGCACCGACAGGCGGGCGTTCGGGGCATGCGACCACGTGGATGGTGTCTCCCGGCAGGAGGGTGGGGACCATGCTGTGGCCCCACAGGGGAAGAGCTATCTCGAGACCGCGGCTCAGCAAGTCGCGCCACAGGTCCACCAGAATCTCGCCCGCCACGTGACACGATGATTCGGGGTCGGTGCCTGGGGGCGTCGAAGGCGCGGCCGTCACGACACCACCGCTTCCCGGACGACGTCCACCACCGATGGTTCCGGGACGAAGGCCAGACGGTATGCTGGCACTCGCGCCGCAGCGTCTTCGCACGCCGCAACCGCGCGCTGCATCAGTTCACCGGAGTAGTACGGTGGACAGCCGGCAGCCACGAGCCGCGCGCTGGCCTCGATCTGCCCGAGGCGGCTGAGGCGATTGCGGTCACCATGTTCAATGAAGAAGATGGCGCCCAGCGGCACGCTGTCGGGCGTGTGATACCTCGCCGTACCGTGCCACGGTGTGCCGTGAAGCACCGGACCAGTCGGGCCCGGCATCATCCCAACGCGATCATCGTTGAGGATCCGCGCCCCGGCAT